>DASRWK010000453.1:0-2649 GCA_035776715.1 Microvirga sp. | reverse complement strand
TCAGCACGGTCAGGCCAACCGTGTAGAAGAGCATGAGCACCACGGTGTCCTCGCCGGCGAGACGCCTCGTCTGAATGACCGCGAGCGCCCCGAAGAATACGGATCCGAAAGCCGCAACCAGCCCCATGTTCCAGGGGATCGCATCCGGCCGGACCATGACGATGACCCCGATAAAGCCGATCGCCGTGAAGACATAGCGCGTCCTGCTGACGCTCTCCCCAAGCATGGAGGCCGCCATCACCAGGAGCACGAGCGGCCGGGTGAAGCCGATCGCGGTCACCAGCGCGAGGGGCAGCGCCGCGAAAGCGGCGAAATTGCACGTCAGCGCGATGGAGTTGAACCCCACCCGCGTGAGATGGCCGCGGATGTTCGAGAGGTTGGTCAGTTTCGCGCGATGACGCCACACCAACGGTGCCACCGACACAAGTCCGACGATCGAGCGCAGGAAGACGAGTTGGACAGCGGGATAGGTCTCGCCTTCGGCCTTGACGATGGCCTGCATGGTCGTAACCAGCGCCATGTCGAGCAGCAGCCAGCCCGCGCTCCGCCAGAGCGGGATTGGAGAAGATGGATCGGTTCCGGGTGGGGCCGCCATATCCTCTCGCAGGCCGTCACGCAGGCTGAACCAGATTCGCGAGCAGACGGAAGGCGCCGGCAACCAGCTTGTCGAGCTGATGGTGCAGCACGAGCGCCACATGGGTATGGCGCCCCCGTCCGATGCGGGCCGAGACGAGCGAGCCCTTGAGAGGGCTTTCTCCCGGATCGTTCAGGGCCAGAAGCTCCTCATAGGACGGGTCGTACTCTGCCGCGAAGTAGAGCCCCCTCTCCTTGTCCCAACCCTGCCAGTCCTCCGCCTCGATCCGGTTCGGATAGGTCAGCAGGGGATTCTCCGGCTTCAGCACCGTCACCGGAGCGGACGGATCGGTCACGCGCCACCGGAGGGACGGCGAGCCGATGACGAGGCGGAGGGGCGGCGTATGATCCGGATCCCAACCGTCGGTCGGGCGATGGTAGAGCGTCACCAGGTGCCCGCCCTCCTCCACGAAGCGGTGAAGCCGCCCGGTCGCGTCCCGGAGGTCCCGCCGGAGCCCGAATGCGAAGATGCCGACCACGATGGTCGTGAACTCCGACAGGGAACCCGCCGTCAGATCGGCTTTCGTGAGATCCGTCACATAGAGACCAAGGCGGCGCAGATGAGTGCCGACATTGTCGCTCCCGCCTCCCACATAGCCGATGCGCGCATCGGCCGGGACGGCGACATCGAGCGTCAGAACCCTGAACTCCGCCGGCGCAATGAGCCGCGTTGGCCGGATGTGAGGATAAGAGACGGCCTGGACCCGGCTCGCCGGCCTGCCGTCCACGACGGGGACGAGCCTTGCGATCCCGGCGTTCGCCCTCTTCGGAGGATCGATGATCCAGTCGCTGCCCTCTCTTCGCACCGTCCAGCCGTCGGGCGCACGCCATTCCGTGGGACAAGCCCCGATGGCCGTGACCCGAACACGGGATGGATCGCCTCCCGTCCTGACGACCGCCATGTCCGGATCGAGGGACAAGGATCGCAACGGTCCGATCGTCAGAGGCTCCTCGGGATCCAGATCGACCCTGATGGTGCGTCCCCCCACCTCGCCCGAGACCACAACCCCGGCGTCCCCATTGCCGCCCATTGGATCGAAGGCCTCGGGATAATTGCCCGTATGGGATGCCGATGCCGGAACCGCGATCGCATATTCGACATGCCCGGATTCTCTGGCCGTCTCGACCGCTTCCATTCCGTCAGGAAGACGAGGTGAGACCCTCAGATTCGCGAGATCCGGCGCGTCGATGCGGATGTCGAGGCCGATCCGAGCCCCCGGATGGCACGGGCCCTTGAAGACCGCCCGCGCCACATGCGCATGGACCTCGAACAGGACGGCATCGATCTCCCGCAATTTGCGGTCGAGGCGATGGCCTATGCGGCCGGCGATCTCCCGGCTCAGGCTCTTCTTGACCGTTTCGATCAGGCGCGCCGCCCGACCGAGGGCTTCGCCGATCCGCCCGCGATCCGGGAAGGCGCCGATGGCCGCGTCGATGTGCTCCTGCGCCTCCCGCAGGGCAGCTGCCGCAGCCGGTGTCAGGCCCGGCGTGACGGCAAGATCTGCGAGACTTGCGGGCAAGTGATCGCGAATGTCGCTCTCGGCTCCCGGTGGGCCGCCGGCCCGGAGCTTCAGGTGAAGGCTCCACCGATCGACGAGGTCGTCATGCCACACGCCCATGCCCTGAGAGGCATGCGCGGCCCGGGACCATTCGCCGAGCTGCCGGTACGCCAAACCGGTGACCTCATCGCCTCCGGCAACCTGGATGCTGAGCGTCGCGGGCGGTGGCGGCGCCTCGTCGTCGTACGCATAGCCCGCCCCCGACCATGCCGGGAGATAGAACTTGCAGACCTGCCAGGGGTCCAGACCCAGCTCCGCATGTTCCGGAAAGGCCGAAGGGTCGGCCGCCAGAGCCCATGCCGTTTCGGCCGCCCGGGTCATCGCCCGGTGGTGGCCGTGCTGCCCCGGCACGTCCAGGAAGGTCGGGATGACGATGTCCGGCCGATACCGCCGGTAAGCCCGGACGAGCCGCTCGACGATGCGCTCCTCGCCCCACCGCCGGAGAGTATCGTCTCCG
>DASRWK010000452.1:0-2496 GCA_035776715.1 Microvirga sp. | reverse complement strand
AACAGCGCCGAGCACGGCAAGGAGTTTTTCGATTACGTCTCCGGCCGCAAGGAGCCGCCTCAAGGCGAGGCCGCGGGCCTCGTCTATTCCCGCTTCAACCATCCGAACGCAGAGATCGTCGAGGACCGGCTCGCCGTCTTCGAGGAGGCCGAGTCGGGTCTCCTCTTCTCCTCCGGGATGTCGGCCATCGCCACCACGATCCTGGCCTTCGCCCGCCCCGGTGACGTGATTCTCCACTCGCAGCCGCTCTATGGCGGCACGGAGACCCTGATCGCCAAGACGCTCGCCAATTTCGGCATCGCGGCCGTGGGCTTCGGCGACGGCGTCGACGAGGCCGGCATCCGCGCGGCCGCGAAGGAAGCCCAAGGCAAGGGGCGCGTGGCCGTCGTCATGATCGAGACGCCCTCCAACCCGCTCAATACCCTCGTGGACGTTGCCCTCATCCGGACCGTCGCGGACGAGATCGGGCAGGCCCAGGGAACGCGCCCGATCGTCGTGTGCGACAACACCCTGCTCGGCCCCCTCTTCCAGAAGCCCCTGAAGCAGGGCGCGGACATCTCGGTCTATTCGCTCACCAAGTATGTGGGCGGCCATTCGGACCTGATCGCCGGCGCGGCCCTGGGCTCCAAGGAGCACATGAAGCCCGTGCGCCTGCTGCGTTCGGCCATCGGCACGCAGCTCGATCCGCATTCCTGCTGGATGATCGGCCGTTCGCTCGAAACCCTGGCGCTGCGCATGTCGGCCGCCAACCGCAATGCGGAGATCGTAGCCGCCTTCCTGCACGAGCACCCGAACGTCGCGAAGGTGCACCACCTCGCCTATCTGCCGGAGGGCTCGCGCGCACGCCAGGTCTACGAGGCGCAGAGCGAGGCCCCCGGCTCCACCTTCTCCTTCGACGTGAAGGGCGGCGAGGCGGAGGCCTTCAAGGTGCTCAACGCCCTCCAGGTGTTCAAGCTCGCGGTGAGCCTGTGCGGCACGGAATCCCTGATCTCGCATCCGGCCTCCACCACCCATTCCGGCGTCCCCAAGGAAACCCGCGACAGGCTCGGCGTGTCCGACGCCACGATCCGCGTCTCCATCGGCATCGAGCATCCCGACGATCTGGTGGCGGATCTCGCGCAGGCATTGGCGACGCTCGGGTAACGGCGGCTCCGGCCTTTCCAACGCCGACACCGACCCTCCCCTCCCGCGTCATGGCCGGACTTAAGCCGGCCATCCCGGTCGAAAAGGCGCAGCCTCGCTGGATCGGGATCCCCGGCACAAGGCCGGGGATGACAAGGGAGCGTGGGCGAACCGGCAGCTGTCCGGAGGGCAGGAGTGAGACTCGCCGTCAGGGCCATCCCGCACCAAGAAGAACCAAGCCTCCCCGCGACGGCCTCACGGTCCGGGGCCGCGACGATGATGTCAGGCTTATGGGCTTCAGCGTCGCCCCGTGCTCGTCGCGCACAGGACGCCCCGTCGCGTCTCTCCTGCGGATGAACTCGGCAATCCTCTGAGTCGCATTGCAAAAGCGGCGGACTGATGCGTTCGCTCTTGCCGGAGCCCGCCGTGATTTGTCCTTGCGCTCCCGTTCTCCGTGGAACGAAAATGTGCACGAACGGAAGGAACACATGAGTACCGCGATCGACCTGCACGCCTATCAGGAGCCTATCCTCTTTCTGGCCACGGCAGGCGTCGTCGTTCCGGTCTTCCACCGGCTGAAGATCAGCCCGGTTCTGGGCTTCCTCGCGGCCGGCGCCCTGCTCGGTCCCTATGGTCTCGGACGGCTCACCCCCTCCTATCCATGGGTGGACTGGCTGACCTTCACGAATCCCGAGGGCACGTCGCGGCTCGCCGAGTTCGGGGTGGTGTTCCTGCTGTTCACCATCGGGATCGAACTGTCGTGGCAGCGCCTTCGCATCCTGCGCCGCCAGGTCTTCGGCTTCGGCACGCTTCAGGTCGTCCTCTGCGCCCTGGCCCTGGGCCTGTTCGCCTTCAAGGTCGTAGATTCGATCACGGCGGCGGCGCTGATCGGCATCGCGCTCTCCCTCTCCTCGACCGCCATCGTGCTGCCGGTCCTGGCCGAGCAGAAGCGCCTCGGTTCGGCGGCTGGACGCGCGAGCTTTTCCGCCCTGCTCTTCCAGGATCTCGCCGTGGCCCCGATCCTGTTCACGATCGCGGCTCTCGACACGCGCCTGCCAGAAGCGACCATGCTGTCCTTTGCGACGGCCCTCTTTCAGGCGGCCCTGGCGCTCGCGATCATCGTGGGGCTCGGGCGGCTGGTGCTGCGCCCCTTCTTTCAGCTGGTGTCCGCCACCAAGAGCCCCGAACTGTTCATGGCGGCCTGCCTGCTCGTCGTGATCGTCACGAGCCTGATCGCCGCGGTGAGCGGGCTGTCCATGGCGCTCGGCGCCTTCATCGCGGGCGTTCTTCTGTCCGAGACGGAATATCGCCGGGCCGTCGACACCACGATCCAGCCCTTCAAGGGGCTCCTGCTCGGGGTGTTCTTCGTGTCGG
>DASRWK010000451.1:0-5513 GCA_035776715.1 Microvirga sp. | reverse complement strand
CGGCTGGTGCGAGCGGAATACGAAATCGAGCCCCCCCTCCGAATGCGCCGTTCCGACGAATTCCCGCCCCCGGTATTCGATGGTATCCACCTTGACCTTCAGCGCATTCCCGCCGGCCTCACCCAGGACAAGATCGTCCGGACGGATCGCCGCATAGGCGGTCGAGCCCACGGACAGCGTCTCCCGGGCGACGCCGCTGATGCGCATACCCTCTACATCGAGAACCGCCCTGCCGTTCTCGACCGCGAGGACGCTGCCCTTCAGCCTGTTGCGGAAGCCCATGAAATCCGCCACGTCGAGATGGGCCGGCGCCTCATAGAGCTCCTTCGGCGTTCCCACCTGGCGGACGACGCCGTCGCGCAAAACCACGATCCGGTCGGCGAGCGACAGGGCCTCGTCCTGGTCGTGCGTCACGTAGATCGTCGTCGCGCCAAGCTCGTTGTGGATGCGCCGGATCTCGGCCCGCATCTCGAGACGCAGCTTCGCGTCGAGATTGGAGAGCGGCTCGTCCATGAGGACGAGCGGCGGCTCAATGACGATGGCACGGGCGATGGCGACGCGCTGCTGCTGGCCGCCGGACAGCTGACCGGGCAGTTTGTTCTCCTGCCCCTGGAGACGGACGAGTCCGAGTGCCTCGTTCACCTTCCGGTCGATCTCCGCCTTCGGCGTTCCGCGCATCTTGAGGCCGAAGCCGATGTTCTGGCGGACATTGAGATGGGGAAAAAGCGCATAGTTCTGGAAAACCATTCCGAACCCGCGCTCTTCCGGACGCAGCGTGTCGATGCGGCTCTTGTCGAGCCAGATCGCGCCGCCCGTAACGGGCAGAAGACCCGCGATGCAGTTCAGCGTCGTCGACTTGCCGCAGCCGGACGGCCCGAGCAACGCGATGAACTCACGTCGCTGGATCGTCAGGGAGACGTCGCGAAGAGCGTTGAGGGCGCCGAACTCGCGACTGACGCGGTCGAGCCGGACTTCGTTGAACTGAGAGAGAGCTATCGTCATCGCGGGTCCTCGAGTTTACCTGCGCCGAGTTTATTTGCGCTTTGCTCCACCGACCTGCTCGTCCCACATGCGGAACGCCACCACCATCTGCTCTGGCTGGAGCGGCAGCTCGATCGGGTTTTCAGCGATCCATTTCTCGTATTCTGGACGTCCGTACTCTTTGATCGCGGCCTGGCTCTCCGGAGGAGCCATATCGAGGGTGACATCCTTCACGGCGGGACCGGGATAGAAATAGCCCTCATCATAGGTGTAGGCCTGCTGCTCCTTCGTGAGGAGGAAGCTCATCAGGTCGAGGAGAACGGCGATCTTCTCGTTCGACAATCCCTTCGGGATGCACATGTAATGCGCGTCCGCAACCCAATGGAACCCCTTGAGCGCGGCAACCTTTGCCTCCTTCGGAACGACACCGAGCACGCGCGGATTGATGTCCCAGCCGGTCGTCGAAACGGTCATGTCGCGGGATCCTTCGCCCAGCTCCTTCATGACCGCGCCCGTTCCGGACGGGTAGTATTCGATGTTCTGACCGAGCTCCTTGAGATAGGCCCAGGTCTTGTCCCAACCCTTGGCGGGATCCTGCGGATCGCTGTCGCCGAGCAGGTAAGGCAGGCCCATGATGAAGGTGCGGCCGGGTCCCGAGTTCGCCGGCCGGGCATAGATCATCCGGTTCGGGTTCTCCTTGGTCCATGCCAGCAATTCCTCCACAGTCGTGGGAACGTTCTTCACGCGGTCCGGCATGTACTCGAGGAGCGGGCCCGACGGATAATAGGTGACGACGACGCCTTGTCCTTTGGCCAGGGTCTGCATCCTGGCGGCGGCGGGAAGATAGATGTCGTCGAGCTTGGGCAGGGCGTTCGCGTGCTGGGGTATGAGATCCACCCAGAGCTTCTGTTCAATGCCGGCGGAGAGCGCGTCGGTGCCGGTGAGAACGAGATCGATGTCGACGCGGCCCGCATCCTGCTGCGCCTTGAGCTTGCCCGCGAGCTCCGGCGCCGGAGCCTTGGTGAATGTGATGCGGGATACGAGATTTGGCTTCGCTTTACGGTAGTTCTCGATGGCCTTCTGAGTCAGAGCCAGGTTGCCTGCGACGTCGATAACGCTGAGGGTAACCGGGCTCGTCGGCAATGCCAGCTGAGCGAAGCTGGGTCCGCCGAGAGCGGCCACGCCGGCTGCGCCGGCCACCCCACCCACGAAGGTTCGTCTGCTGATCAGGTTCGTCATGTCTTCCTCCCGTTCTGTGCGACTGGCCTCTTTGGCGGCGCAGTCCTTTCTCACAGCTTGTAAGCCTCTTTCGCGAGGCGGTATGCGAGGTCGTAGGCCAGCTCGTGCGCCTCATCCTCGTCGAGGCGATGAGTGGCGACCAGATGGCTCAGGAAAGCGCAGTCGATCCGGCGCGCCACATCGTGGCGGGCGGGAATCGACAGATAGGCCCGCGTATCGTCGTTGAACCCGACCGTATTGTAGAACCCGGCCGTCTCGGTCGCGAGTTCGCGAAAGCGCCGCATGCCGTCGGGCGCGTCGAAGAACCACCAGGCAGGACCGAGCCTCAGCGCCGGGTAATGACCCGCGAGCGGCGCGAGCTCGCGCGAGTAGCTCGTCTCATCGAGTGTGAAAACAATGAGCGTGAAGTTGCGCTCGTTGCCGAAACGGTCGAGGAGCGGCTTGAGCGCGTGAACGTAATCGGTGCGGGTGGGAATGTCGGCTCCCATGTCCCGGCCGAAGCGGCTGAAGATCGCGTTGTTGTGATTGCGGAACGAGCCTGGATGGATCTGCATGACCATGCCGTCTTCGACGCTCATGGCAGCCATCTCCGTGAGCATCTGCGCGCGGAACAGCTCGGCGTCGTCTGGGGCTGCGGCGCCCGACGAGACGCGGCCGAACAGGGCCTCGGCATCCGCCCGCGGCAGGTCGGCGGTTCGCGCCGTCGGGTGCCCGTGATCGGTGGAAGTCGCGCCGTAGCTGCGGAAGAACGCACGCCGCTTGCGATGCGCCTCCAGATAGCCGCTCCAGCTCGAGGTATCGCAGCCCGTGATCTCCCCGAAGAGGACAAGATTCTGCCGGAAGCCTTCGAAATCGGGATCCACTACCGGATCGGGACGATAGGCCGTCACGACGCGCCCTCCCCAGCCCGACTGGCGAATGGCCTCGTGATGCCTCAAGGGATCGAGCGGACTCTCCGTCGTGGCGATGGCCTCGATGCGGAAGCGCTCGAACAAGACGCGCGGACGGAATTCCGGCGTGCGCAGGGCCGCATCGATCCGGTCGTAGTAGGCATCGGCATTGTCGGCGCAGAGCCGCTCGGTGAAACCGAAGAGCGTCGCGAAGGTATGATCGAGCCACGCGCGCGTCGGCGTGCCGCGAAACAGGTAGTAACGTGCGGCGAAGCGCCGCCAGATCGCCCGGGGATCGCGCTCGACCGGCGCGGCGTCCTTGGTCGGGATGCCCAGCTCCTCAAGGCTCACGCCCTGGCTGTAGAGCATCCGGAAGATGTAGTGATCGGGAATGACGAACAGCGTGGCCGGATCCGGAAACGGCTCGTTCTCGGCATACCAGCGCGGGTCCGTGTGGCCATGCGGCGAGATGATCGGCAGATCGCGAATTCCCTCGTAGAGCCGACGCGCCACATCCCGTGCGACAGGCTCGGCAGGGAATAGCCGGTCCGGATGGATCAGCATGGCACTCTCCCTAAACGTTTCGTCTCGACCTTTGCGGTCGTTTTTCGCGATTGCGTCCGAAGCTTAGAGCGATTGAACCGGCTTTGCAATGGCCTACTAGTATGGTAGTGTGCCACTTATGACTAATAGACCTCACCTTGCGAAACTCGATGTCAACCGCGAGCCCATGGCGCGGCAGGTCACGCGCGCCCTTCGTCAGGCTATCGTGACCATGCAGATCTCGCCGGGAGAAATGCTATCCGAGCAGGATCTCGCGCAGAAGTTCGGGGTCAGTCGCTCGCCCGTGAGGGAGGCTCTGATCAAGCTGAGCGAGGCCGGGCTCGTGCGGGTTCTGCCCCAGCGGGGCACGCAGGTGGTGAAGATTTCGCGAACGGGCGTCGAGGACGCGCGCTTCATCCGGGAGGCGGTCGAATGCGCGGTCGTCCGCGAAGCGGCATTGAAGGCGACGCCGATCATGCTCACCGAGTTGAATGCCAGCCTCGCCCGCCAGCGCCGCGCGCAACGCTCCGCCTCGACGGAGGAGTTTCTTTCGCTCGACGAAGAATTTCACCGGCTCCTCGCGGAGACGGCAGGGCGCCCCTCGGCATGGCGGATGATCGAAGACATCAAGCCGCAGATGGATCGCGTACGCTTTCTCGACATGGCGAAGGCCGTGCCGAGACACGTGGTTCTCGCGCAGCACGTGCTTATTGTGGACGCCATCAAGAAGAAGGATCCCACGGCCGCACAGGAAGCGATGCACCAGCACCTGAGCGAGATCCTGCGCACCCTGCCGGAGCTCGCCGCGCAGCACCCACACCTTTTCGAGTCCGAGCCCGAGACGTCCCCGGACGTTCTCAGCGCCTGAGCGTTCGATCGCGATGAACAGAGCATTGCCGGAAGAATTGACGATGCCGGACGAGCCGGCCCCAGCGCCGAGGATCGTGAGCCTCCACGAACGCGACAATCTCGTCGTGGCCGTCGACCCCATCATGCCCGGATCTTTCGTGCATGGGGTCACGGCCCGGGACCGCGTGCCAAAGGGCCACAAGATGGCGATCGCCGCGATCGCTCGAGGCGCGCCGATCTTCAAATTCGGCCAGATCATCGGACACGCCTCGAAGCCTGTCGAGCCAGGCGAGTGGCTTCACGAACATAACGTGGAGATCCATGCCTTCGCCCGTGACCGGCACTTCGCGGAGGATGCGAAGCCGATGCCCGTGGTGCCGCTCGAAGCGCGCGCCACATTCCAGGGCTATCGGCGCGAGAGCGGCAAGGTCGGCACACGCAACTATCTGGCGATCCTCACGAGCGTGAACTGCTCGGCCTCCGTTGCCCGCTTCATCGCGCGGGAAGTCGAGCGCTCCGGTATTCTCGACGATTATCCCAACATCGACGGCATCATCCCCCTCGTGCATGGCACGGGTTGCGGCATGGATCAGAAGGGTGAAGGCGCCGAGGTCCTGAAGCGCACTCAATGGGGCTACGCCTCCAATCCCAACATGGCCGGGGTGCTCATGGTGGGGCTGGGCTGCGAGGTCTTTCAGATCGGGCGCTGGAAAGAACTCTACAACATCGTGGAGAGCGACACGTTCCGCTCGCTGACGATACAGGAGAGCGGCGGCACGCGTAAATCCGTCGAAGCCGGCATCGCGGCGATCCGCGACATGCTTCCGCTCGCCAACCGCTTCCGACGCGAGACGGTCCCCGCCTCCGAACTGACGCTCGCCCTGCAATGCGGCGGGTCCGATGGCTATTCGGGGATCACCGCGAATCCCGCACTGGGTGCCGCCGTGGATATTCTCGTCCGGAATGGCGGCACCGCGATCCTGTCGGAAACGCCTGAGATCTACGGCGCCG
>DASRWK010000450.1:0-8114 GCA_035776715.1 Microvirga sp. | reverse complement strand
TGCCGCGACGGCCAGGAACGAGCCTCGCCAGCCGATGGCGGCGGCGGAAGCCGCGAGAGGCGCTGTCGCCGCGAGAGTGCCGAGATTGGCGCCGCCCATCTGGATGCTGGTGAGCACCGCGAAACGCTCGGGCGGAAAGCGCCGCGCGTAGATCACGAGGGGGGCCATGAAGAAGGTCGAGCAGCCGAGACCCATCAGGGCGCGGGCGGCAATCAGCAGGGAGGCGGAGGGCGCGAGAGCGAACAGCACGGTGCCGGCCACGGCGACCACGGTGGTGGCAAGCAGGACGCGTTTGGGCCCGTAGCGGTCGATGAGAATCCCGATGGGGATCTGAACCGCCGCGAAGGTGAGGAAGAAGGCGCTCGACAGAAGTCCGGTCTGGGTGGCCGAAAGGGACAGTTCCCGCGCCAGATCGTTGGCAATGACGCCGACCGAATTGCGCAGGAACTGACTGACCGCATAGATCGCGACCAGCGAAGCCACGAGGAAAACGGCCCTTTCGGAGCTGGCCGAGGGAACCTTGGCAGCAGAATCCATGGATGACATGCCCTCCCGGTGCCGCTGCTCACTTGCCGCGCACACCACGCTTGATAAAAGCGGAGCGACACCAGGCCAAGACCGGCCGCCACGTTTCATAGAGGAAATCCGGGCATGGGGCTCATCGACTTCACGCATTTCGTCAACGAGCTCGCCACCTCGTCCGGCCAGGCGATCATGCCGTTCTTCCGCACCGCCATCGCGTCGGAGGACAAGTCCCGCGGCGGCGCCTTCGACCCGGTGACGGAAGCGGACCGGGCGAGCGAGGCCACCATGCGCCACCTCATCAAGCGCAGCTTTCCCACGCACGGCATCGTGGGCGAGGAGTTCGGAACCGAAAACGCGGACGCTGATTACGTGTGGGTGCTCGATCCCATCGACGGGACCCGTGCCTTCATCGCCGGCCTTCCCACCTGGGGCACCCTGATCGGCCTCACCTACAAGGGCCGTCCTGTCTTCGGCATGATGCACCAGCCCTTCACGGGCGAGCGCTTCTTCGGCGATTGCGGCTCGAGCACTTACCGGGGTCCGGGCGGCGAGCGCAGGCTCATGACGCGCCGCTGCGGCTCGCTGAGGGATGCGGTGATCTCCACGACGAGCCCGCGCCTCTTCGCTGGCGAGGAGCTGCGCGCCTATGACCGCGTGGAGAGCGTGGCGCGCCTCGCCCGCTATGGCTGCGACTGCTACGCCTATTGCATGCTCGCCGCCGGCCATATCGACCTCGTGGTGGAATCGGGCCTCAAGCCCTACGACATCGCGGCGCTGGTCCCGATCATCGAGGGCGCGGGCGGCATCGTGACCACCTGGGACGGCGAGTCAGCCGCCGATGGCGGGCGTATCGTCGCGGCTGGCGACCGCCGGGTCCACGCGGCTGCCGTCGAGCTGCTCAGCAGATAATCCCAGAGCCGCCAAGTCGGCCTCCTGCTTTACGACCGGATCGGGCGTGCCCGGAATGAAGGCGTCGAAGGCGGCCCAGAACTGCTCGCGGATCTCATCGCGCTCCATGAGGATCTCGTGGCGCGCGCCGGGAAGCACGATGGCATGGCCCGCCTTGAGGCGTGCGGCGAAACGCTCCGTCGCGGGCGTCGCGCAGACTGGGTCAGCCCCCGCTGCGATGATCAGCGTGGGCAGCCGGATCTTCAGCGCGTAATTCGGCGCAGTGAAGCACTTCATGAAGCGGAAGGCGGAATCCAGCCACGCCACCGTCGGCGCCCCGATGGCGCCCGGCCCGACGGCGGTCGCCGCATCCGCGTTGCGGGAATAGCGGACGGGATCACTCGTCAGGCGGTTGCCCTTGAACGGCAGGGTCGAAATCGACGTCTCACCGCCGCCGGGTACGAACATCGTGCCGAGCCCGAGGAGTCTCAAGAGGCGCGCGAGAAATGCCGCGCCGCGCGTGCGCCTGACGATGGACAGCGCGATCATCGGCGTGGTGGTGACGAGTCGGCGGAAGGGCAGCCAGCTCTCATAGGCCGCATTGAGGGCGATGGCCCCGCCCATGGAATGGGCGAGCGCGAAATGAGGCTCAGGCATGTGCGGGATCAGGATCTGGTCGCGCACGGCTTCCAGGTCGAGCCGGTAATCGGCGAAACGCCGAACATGGCCTTTGCGGGGATTCTTGACCTGCCGCCCGGAAAACCCCTGCCCGCGCCAGTCGAAGGTCACGACCGCAAAGCCACGCTTGAGCAGGTCACCCACCGTCTCGAAATATTTCTCGATGAACTCCGCCCTGCCCTGCAGAATGCAGACGGTTCCCTTCGGCTGGTCTGCTTCGGCCTTCCAATAGGCGACACGCAAAGCGATGCCGTCGGCGGTGGTGATGCTGGTGAGCACCGGCTCGCCGGGCATGGGATTGTCGGGAGTTGGGAAGAATTCCACGGCAGGCCTCACGAAACGATGTGCCCCCTTTATAGGGCGCCTCCGGCCCATGGGGCGAGCCTCTTGAACGCAAACCTGTCTGTTCCCACATGGAAGTGGTGGCGGCCCGATGGCGCCACGACACCCGGATCCAGGCTCAAGAGAGGTGGATCTTCACGAGATGCATGTTGCTTCTGATGGAGGATATGCCATGCGACAGTTCGATCTTGCTCCCCTGTACCGCAACACGGTCGGCTTCGACCGGCTCTTCTCGATGCTCGACCAGATGGTCGGCGTCGACGCGGCCCCGAGCTACCCGCCTTACAACATCGAGCGCACCGGCGAGAATGCCTATCGCATCTCGATTGCGGTCGCCGGCTTCACCGACAAGGACCTCACCATTGAGGTGAAGGAAAACACCCTCTCCGTGCGCGGGGAGAAGCAGACCAATCAAGAGCGCAAGGCTGAAGTGCTCCATCAAGGCATCGCGGCGCGCAGCTTCGACCGGCGCTTCCAGCTGGCCGACGGCGTCCAGGTGACGGGCGCCTCCCTCGAGAACGGTCTGCTGCACCTGGATCTCGTGCGCGAGACGCCCGAGGCCAAGAAGCCGAAGCTCATTCCGATTTCCACGAACGGCGCTCAGGCCATCGAGACCAAGCAGGCCGCCTAAGGCCTTCGCGAGCGCCTGAAACAAAAAGAGCGCCCCGGTTGATCCGGGGCGCTTTTCTTTGTGGGAACCTGGTCCTGGTCATCCCGCCGGGGCTGGAGGTAAACCCCGTTGGTAAAGGTCTCGTGGGGCCAGACATCGCGGGTGAATGCGGCAGGGTTAGGGCAAGGACCAAGGAAGGATGGGGACGATCACTCCGCCGCCTGCCGGGAGGCGGCCGAGTCGGCGATGTCGAGCACCCTGCGCACATCTTCCTCCTGGGTGGCGAAGGAGAGCACAAGGCGGATCAGGGTCTCGTCCGGTCCGATCTTCTCGCCTGCGGGCAGACTCAACTCCGTCCAGGAATGGTAGAGCACGCCGGCCTCCTTGAGCGCCTTGTCCATGGCGGTCGGGATGACCGGAAAGACCTCGTTCGCCTGGGTTTCCCAGGCCAGCCGCACGCCGGGAAGCCGCGAAAGCCCGTCCGAAAGAAGCTTTGCCAAGCGGTTGGCATGGCGGGCATTCTCATACCAGTGGTCGCCGGCGAAATAGCCCTCGAACTGCGCCGAGATCAGGCGGCCCTTGGAGACGATCTGACCGGCGCGCTTGGACCGGTAATCGAGCGATTCGGCGAGTTCGGGCCTGAACACCACGATGGCCTCGGCCATCAGGCACCCGTTCTTCGTTCCGCCGAAGGAGAGAATGTCCACGCCCTGCTTCCAGGTCATCTCCGCCGGGGTGCAGCCGAGCGACACCAGGGCATTGGCGAAACGCGCACCATCCATGTGGAAGACAAGCCCGTGCTCCCGGCAGACACCGCCGAGTTCTTTAAGCTCCTCAAGGCTGTAGACGAGGCCGCACTCGGACACCTGCGAGATCGAGAGAGCCTTGGGCGGCATCTGTTTCACGGCCTTCGGCAGCCCCTTCAGATATGCCGAGATGCTCTCGGACGTGAGCTTCGCGCCAACTCCCGGCAACCCGGCGAGCTTGGCTCCGTGCATGAAGAATTCCGGCGCGCCGCATTCGTCGTCGATCACATGCGCCTCCCGATGGCAGATGCACAGACCGTAGGGCGGTACCGCGGAGGAGAGTGCAAGCGCGTTGGCGGCGGTGCCGGTGGTCACGAAGAACACGGAAACCTCCCGCTCGAAGATCTCGTTGAAGCACGCCTTCACCCGCCTGGTGATCTCGTCGCCCCCATAGGCCGCCATGGCCCCTACATTGGCCTCGATCAAGGCCTGCAGGACCTGGGGACTGGCGCCCACGATATTATCGCTTGCGAAATTCATCGATTGTCTCCTCGAAGGTCGGGGCGAAAACCTGCGCAGCCTCCCCATGCGGGCCGACATGTCAAGATCATTGACCCATCGGCAAAGACTTTCGTTTCCAGGCGCCAAAGGTTGCTTTTGTTACATTCCGGGATGGCTGCTTGTAACTTTTATCTAAAATTTTTCTAAACCCTCTTGTGCCCTTCTCGGTTCTCTGGCAATTTGCCGACATTAGGACAGCGATACTGTCCCATTTGGGGTGCCTGCACCCTTTGGCCTGAGGTTTTCTTGATGCTTCGTCAAATGCGAACGACGCGAGATACCGAAAAACCTGCCCGCAAAACGTGGGCGGGACGGGCAACTTTGGGCTGAATTCAAGCCTGGGATGCCCGCGAGGTGCGGGCTCTCCCTCCGGTGACCCGAGCCTCGCAAGACGCGGGAAGCGGCGGGCATCCGGAAGATCCAACCATCCGACGGGCCCGAAAGCCGCCTCAACAACCTTGAAGACGTGTTCGGATGTAAGGATCTGCCATGAGCAACGTGCCAACGAAGAGCCTGGAAAGCAAAGTGCCAAGCCGCACGGCCACGACGGCGGATACCGTCAAACTCGTGCGCGATCCGGGCCTTCCCGCTCCTCAGGGTCTCTATCATCCGCGCCACGAGCAGGATTCCTGCGGCGTCGGCTTCATCGCCGACATGAAGAACCGCAAGTCCCACGACATCGTCGAGCAGGGCCTGTCGATCCTGCACAACCTCGACCACCGCGGCGCGGTGGGCGCGGACCCGAAGATGGGCGACGGTTGCGGCATACTGGTTCAGATCCCGCACAAATTCTTTGCCGCCGAATGCGCCAAGCTCGGCATCTGGCTGCCTGAAGAAGGGCAGTATGGCGTGGGCCATCTGTTCATGCCCCGCGATCCGGAGGGCTTCAAGCTGGTCGAGGAGATCGTCTCGAAGGCGATCGCCGACGAAGGCTTGCAGGTTCTCGGCTGGCGCGAGGTGCCTGTCGATTCGAGCGATCTCGGCGAGAGCGTAAAGGCCACCGAGCCCCTGCACCGCCAGATCTTCATCGGCAAAGGCAAGGGCATGGACGATCAGGAGACCGTTGAGCGTCGCCTGTTCATCGCCCGCAAGGTCATCTCGAATGCTGTCTACGACATGAAGGACGAGCGCACCGCCGGCTACTATCCGGTGAGCCTGTCCTCGCGCACCATCGTCTACAAGGGCATGGTGCTCGTGACACAGTTGCGGCAGTACTATAGCGACCTGCAGGACCCCCGCTTCGAGAGCGCCATCGCGCTCGTGCATCAGCGCTTCGCCACCAACACCTTCCCGACCTGGCAGCTCGCACACCCCTACCGCATGGTCGCGCATAACGGCGAGATCAACACGCTGCGCGGAAACGTGAACTGGATGGCCGCGCGGCAGGCTTCCGTCGATTCGGAACTCTTCGGCAACGACATCTCGAAGCTCTGGCCGATCTCCTACGAGGGCCAGTCCGACACCGCCTGCTTCGACAACGCGCTCGAATTCCTGGTGCGCGGCGGCTACTCGCTGTCGCACGCCATGATGATGCTGATCCCGGAGGCTTGGGCGGGCAACCCGCTCATGAACGACGACCGCCGCGCGTTCTACGAATATCATGCGGCTCTCATGGAGCCCTGGGACGGCCCGGCCGCCGTGTGTTTCACCGACGGCAAGCAGATCGGCGCGACCCTCGACCGCAATGGTCTTCGCCCCGCGCGCTATCTCGTGACCGACGACGGCCTCGTGGTGCTCGCCTCCGAGATGGGCGTGCTGCCGATCCCGGAGGAGAAGATCGTCGAGAAGTGGCGCCTGCAGCCGGGCAAGATGCTCCTCATCGACCTGGAGGAAGGCCGTATCATCTCCGACGACGAGATCAAGCAGCAGCTTTCCAACGCACACCCCTACAAGGAATGGCTGAAGCGCACTCAGATCGTGCTGGAGGACCTGAAGCCTGTCCAGGCGCGCGAGTCGCGCACCGACGTGTCGCTCCTCGACCGCCAGCAGGCGTTCGGCTACACGGCGGAAGACCTCAAGCTGCTCATGCAGCCCATGGCCGTCACCGGCCAGGAGGCGGTGGGCTCCATGGGCTCGGACACCCCGATCTCCGCCCTCTCCGACAGGCCGAAGCTCCTCTACACCTATTTCAAGCAGAACTTCGCGCAGGTGACGAACCCGCCGATCGACCCGATCCGCGAGGAGCTCGTCATGAGCCTCGTGTCGTTCATCGGACCACGCCCGAATATCCTCGATCTCGAAGGCACCTCCCGCCGCAAGCGGCTTGAAGTGCGCCAGCCGATCCTCACCAACGAGGATCTGGAGAAGATCCGCTGCATCGGCCATTTCGAGGACCGCTTCGACACGAAGACCCTTGACATCACCTATGATGCAGAGCTCGGTGCATCCGCTCTCGACGGCGCCCTCGACCGCCTCTGCGACCGTGCGGAAGCGGCGGTTCACGGCGGCTACAACATCATCATTCTCTCCGACCGCATGGTGGGGCCGGACCGCATCCCGATTCCTGCGCTCCTCGCCACCGCCGCCGTGCACAATTATCTCATCCGCAAGGGCCTGCGCACCTCGGTCGGCCTGGTGCTCGAGAGCGGTGAGCCGCGCGAGGTCCATCACTTCGCATGTCTCGCCGGCTACGGCGCGGAAGCGATCAACCCCTATCTCGCCTTCGAAACCATCACGGCGATGCACGAGGCCGGCGAACTGCCGGAACAGGTGGACGCCGACGAGGCGATCAAGCGCTACATCAAGTCCATCGGCAAGGGCCTGCTGAAGGTGATGTCCAAGATGGGCATCTCCACCTACCAGTCCTATTGCGGCGCGCAGATCTTCGATGCGGTCGGGCTCAAGTCCGACTTCGTGGCGCGCGATTTCTTCGGCACCGCGACCACCATCGAAGGCATCGGCATGGACGAGGTGGCAGAAGAGACCGTGCGTCGCCACCGCGACGCCTTCGGCGATGCGCCGATCTATCGCAACTCGCTCGATGTGGGCGGCGAGTACGCCTATCGCCAGCGTGGCGAGGTGCATGCCTGGAACCCGGACACGGTCGCGATGCTCCAGCACGCCGTTCGCCTCAACGCGCAGGAGCGCTACCGCGAATTCGCCCGCCTCGTGAACGAGCAGGATAACGAGCTCAAGACCATCCGCGGCCTTTTCCGCATCAGGAAGGCGGACGAGACGGGCCGCACGCCCGTTCCGCTGAACGAGGTCGAGCCCGCGCAGGAGATCGTGAAACGCTTCTCCACCGGCGCCATGTCCTTCGGGTCGATCTCGAAGGAAGCGCACGAGACGCTGGCGCTCGCCATGAACGCCATCGGCGGCAAGTCCAACACGGGCGAGGGCGGTGAGGAGCCGGAGCGCTTCCGGCCTCTCCCGGACGGACGCTCCAAGCGCTCCGCCATCAAGCAGGTGGCCTCGGGCCGCTTCGGCGTGACGACGGAGTATCTCGTCAACGCGGACATGATGCAGATTAAGGTCGCGCAGGGCGCGAAGCCCGGCGAAGGCGGACAGCTGCCCGGCCACAAGGTCGATGCCAAGATCGCCCGCGTTCGTCACTCGACCCCGGGCGTGGGTCTCATCTCCCCGCCGCCGCACCACGACATCTACTCCATCGAGGATCTCGCGCAGCTGATCTTCGATCTGAAGAACGTGAATCCTCAGGCCGACGTGTCGGTGAAGCTCGTGTCCGAAGTGGGCGTGGGCACTGTGGCGGCCGGCGTCGCGAAGGCGCGCGCCGATCACATCACCATCTCGGGCTTCGAAGGCGG
>DASRWK010000449.1:0-1862 GCA_035776715.1 Microvirga sp. | reverse complement strand
CGGTCCGCCGCCAGGTGCTCGGCGACGCGCATGTGGACCGGGCGAGTGCGCAGATGACCAGTTTCGATGCCGACTTCCAGACCTTCATCACGGAAGGAGCCTGGGGCTCGGTGTGGTCGCGCCCGCACTTCACCAAGCGCGAGCGCTCCATCGTCACGATAGCGCTGCTTGCGGCGTTGGGACATGACGAGGAGGTTGCCATGCATGTGCGCGCCACACGCAACACCGGGGCGACCAAGGAGGATGTCCGCGAGGCTCTCTTGCATGTGGCGGTCTATGCGGGCGTGCCCGCCGCCAATCGCGCCTTCAAGATCGTGAAGAGAGCCTATGACGAAATGGAAAAGGCTTAAAAAGCAAAAAGAACTGTTTCTTCAGAGAGGGCAGCCATGTCGGATCAGGGATCATTCTACCAGCGGGACAGGAACTGGCATCCGCCGGCATTTACGCCGCAATACAAGACTTCGATCTTGCGCTCCCCGCAATATCCGCTTCTGTCGCTCGAGAATACGATCTCGGAGATGACCGGGCCCGTATTCGGGCAGAACAAGCTCGGGCCGCTCGACAACGACCTGATCCGCAATTTCGCCAAGACCGGCGATCCCATCGGTCAACGTATCATCGTTTATGGCCGCGTGCTCGACGAGAACGCGCGTCCGGTTCCCGGTGCCCTCGTGGAGTTCTGGCAGGCCAATGCGGGCGGGCGGTACCGGCACAAGAAGGAGACCTATCTCGCCGCCATTGATCCGAATTTCGGCGGCTGCGGGCGCACGATCACGGATGAGGAGGGGCGATACTGGTTCCGCACCATCAAGCCCGGCGCATATCCCTGGCCGAACGGCGTCAACGACTGGCGGCCCGCCCACATCCATTTCTCGATCTTCGGGCAGGCCTTCACGCAGCGTCTCATCACGCAGATGTATTTCGAGGGGGACCCGATGATCTGGCAATGCCCCATCGTTTCGACCATTCCCGACAGACAAGCCGTGGAGCAGCTGATCGCCGCCCTCGACCGCGAGAACACGCTTCCGATGGATGCGCTCGCCTACAAATTCGACATCGTTCTACGCGGGCGCCGCTCGACGATGTTCGAAAACCGCATGGAGGGGAACTGATGGTTCAGAAGCTCGAACGATTGAAGGAATCTCCCTCCCAGACCGCAGGTCCCTACGTCCATATCGGCGCAACGCCGAACTGGGTCGAGATTACGGGAGTGTGGAAAGAGGATCTCGGCCTCGTCCTCGTCGGTCCTGAGACGAAGGGTGAGCGCATCGTCGTGAAGGGCCATATTTTCGACGGCAGCGGGACGCCGTTGAGGGATGCGCTCGTGGAGATCTGGCAGGCGGATTGGCAAGGACTCCACAACAGCCCTCAGGAAAGGCGCGGCAAAGCCGATCCGCATTTCACGGGCTGGGGGCGCCAGCCCACTGACGGCGTGACGGGCGAATTCAAGTTCGAGACGATCAAGCCAGGGCGCGTGCCCTACAGGGATGGCCGCCTTATGGCGCCGCACATCACGTTCTGGATCGTGGCGCGGGGCATCAATATCGGCCTTCATACCCGCATGTATTTCGGCGACGAAGAGGCTGCCAACGCGGAATGCCCCGTGCTGGCGCGGATCGAACACACGGTCCGCGTCTCGACTCTCATCGCCTCGCGCAGCGAGGAGAACGGCATGCTCACCTACACCTTCGACATCCACCTGCAGGGTGAGAAGGAAACCGTGTTCTTCGATATTTGACAGAGGGCAGCATGGCCAAGTTTCAGAGCCTTTACGAGGCCGTCAGGGACAATCTCCGCGATGGGGACACCGTCGCCTTCGAGGGATTTACCCATCTCATCCCGCATGCGGCGGCCCACGAGGC
>DASRWK010000448.1:0-6376 GCA_035776715.1 Microvirga sp. | reverse complement strand
AAGCTCCATTTCCACCGGCATGTGAAGCACGCCCGCGAGTATGGGCTGGAGGCATGAGCGATCCTGAGCGCGTCCTGATCTATACCGACGGCGCCTGCTCGGGAAATCCCGGGCCGGGCGGCTGGGCGGCCATCCTGTCCTTCAAGGGCAGCGAGAAGGAGATTTCCGGCGGGGAGGCTCACACCACCAACAACCGCATGGAGATCAGGGCTGCGATCGAGGGGCTGAACGCCCTCAAGCGTCCCTGCGCCGTCGATCTCTTCACGGATTCCCAGTATGTGCGCCAGGGCATCACCCAATGGATGCACAACTGGAAGCGCCGCGGCTGGCGCACCGCCGACAACAAGCCGGTGAAGAACGAGGATCTCTGGCGGGCGCTCGATGAGGCCGCATCCCGTCACGATGTGGCCTGGCACTGGGTCAAGGGCCATGCGGACGATCCCACCAACATCCGTGTCGACGAGCTGGCGGTCGCCGCCATGCAGCCTTTCAAGCAGCATCGGAGATAGCGCTCCGAATGAAAAAGCCCCTGCGCGCGTTCAAGCGGGCAAGGGCCGTATCGAAGGCCGGAAAGGATCAGAGATCCTTCAGGATGTTCTCCGCGCCCGACACCTGAGCCTTGGACGGCGTGTCTTCCACGTTGAGGGCCTTCACGACTCCGTCGTCCACCACCATGGAATAGCGCTGGGACCGAATGCCGAGGCCGAAGCCCGTGCCGTCCATGGTCAGTTTGATGGCCTTGGCGAAGTCGCCGTTGCCGTCGGACAGGAACTCGATGCCGTCCGCACCTGCGGCCTTGGCCCATGCGTCCATGACGAAAACGTCATTGACGGCGGTGACCAGGATGGCGTCGACGCCCTTCGCCTTGATCTCCTGAGCGTGCTGCACATAACCGGGCAGATGGTTGCGATGGCAGGTGGGCGTGAAGGCTCCCGGAACCGCCACGAGCACCACCTTGCGTCCCTTGAAGAGGTCGTCCGTCGTTTTGGCGACCGGTCCGTCCGGGGTCATGACACGGAAGGTCACCTGGGGGAGGCGTTCTCCGACCTGAATGGCCATGCACTTTGCTCCAAGCTGTTGGTTG
Source organism: Microvirga sp. (assembly GCA_035776715.1). Classification (GTDB taxonomy): domain Bacteria; phylum Pseudomonadota; class Alphaproteobacteria; order Rhizobiales; family Beijerinckiaceae; genus Microvirga. Next base: position 5,292 of record DASRWK010000448.1, on the reverse strand, counting down.
AGGATCGTTCCTCACTAGCGCGGCTGTTCGCCGCCGTCGAGGCTCACCTGCGTCTCGACGGCCTCATCCCCGGCGACGAGCGTGAGAGTCAGGGGAACGGGGCCTGTCGCATCCTTGGGCTTTTCCTCGACGGTCACGGTGAAGCGATCGTTCTCCTCTGCCGGTGAGGTCGAGACGTACCAGTTCTCCGGAACTTCGGCGAAGAGGACAGGCTTCGTTCCGGCCGGAGCCCGAACGGAGACGGACAGAGCGGACGGCTCTCCGGCCTTCGGTTCAACGGATACCACCGCCAATCCGCCCTGAGCGCCCAGGGCCTGCTTGCGCGGGACCTTGGCCATGGCCTTCTCGATCTCCGGGCGGTCGGGGCCGGAATCCGTGAGGGGCAGGATCAGGTCTGCGTGAGCCGGAATGCAGATGTCCCTGCAGACGCCGTAATCCACCGTGAGCGCGAGCTTGACCGGCTTGTCCGCAGCCTTGGGTTCGACCAGAACGGGCAGGATCACCCTGTGGCTGTAGACATAGGCGATTCCGGCCGCATCCTCATGACGTTTCGGGGCGGGCCACCGGACTTCGACACCGGCCACGTTCTCCGAAGCCGACCAGTCGAAGCTCGGCGGCAGGCCGGATTCGCCGGGATTGCGCCAATAGGTCTTGAAGCCCGGATCGAGGGTGATCTCGATGCCGGCGAGCCACTGCCCGCCCTGCTTGCCCCCGGATAGGAGCCGCACCTGCGAGTGGAACCCTTGCGCCGACGTTGCGGGAGGGGGGGACTGTCCAAATGCGGCGAAAGAGGACAGAATCGTAAAAAAGGCGACTGCGGCGATGCGGAATGTGGTTGTCATGGAACTGACGCCTCCCTGAGGCGCTTCCTTTATGCGTATTCTATTCGGGTCTGCCATCCACGATCCCGTGATCGGGTTGTCGGCCCAGCAAGGCAGATTCGAGACATGAGCTTTCAGCAAGATCCCTACGGCGCCGGCTCCCCCTATCTCGACGGGCAATTGCTGGTGGCAATGCCCGGCATGGTGGACGAACGCTTCGCCCGCGCGGTGATCTATGTCTGCGCCCACTCGCCGGAAGGGGCGATGGGGATCATTCTCAACCGTCCTGCCGCGAACGTGAACATGTCCGACCTTCTGGTCCAGCTCGAGATCGTCCCCGAGCTGGAGCGGATCCGTCTCCCGGAACAGGTGAGCCGCATGCAGGTTCTCATAGGCGGGCCGGTGGAGACGAGCCGCGGTTTCGTGCTGCATTCGCCGGATTTCCACATCGCCCAGTCCACGCTGCCCATCGACGACGGCGTATGCCTGACGGCCACCATCGACATCCTCCGCGCCATCGCCCAGGGCCGGGGCCCTCAGAATGCGGTGCTCGCTCTCGGCTATGCGGGCTGGGGCGCGGGCCAGCTCGAGCTCGAGCTTCAGGCCAACGGCTGGCTCAACTGTCCCGCCGACGCCGAGCTGATCTTCAGCGCACCCGCCGAAATCCGCTATGAGATGGCCCTGCGCCGGATCGGTATCGAGCCCGCCATGCTGTCGATGGAGGCGGGCCACGCCTGATCAGGCGGCTTCCGTCGTCGTCGCGCCTACGAGCTGGCGGGCCTGCATCACCGACATCGGTTCGCCGAAGACGGGGCCTTGCGCATATTCGCAGCCGAGCTGGTAGAGCTCGATGGCTTCCGACTCGCTCTCCGCACCTTCCGCGACGATCTCCATGCCGAGCTCGTGCGCCATCTTGATGATGGAGCGCAGGATGACCGGGTTTCCCGACGCCATCTGCCGCACGAACGACTCGTCGATCTTGATCGTGTCGAACGGGAAGCGGAGCAGATAGGAGAGGGCGGAGTAGCCCGTGCCGAAATCGTCGAGCGAGAGCCCGGCGCCGAGATCCTTCAGGCGATCCAGCATCTGCGCCGAGTATTCCGGATTCTCCATCACGAGGCTTTCCGTCATCTCGATCTTGAGCGAGCCGGGGAGAACGCGCGTGCGGGCGATCACGGTCTTCACTTCCTGCAGCAGGTCGTGGCGCAGGAGGTGGTGGCTCGACATGTTCACGCTGGCGAAGATCGGCGGCTCCACTTCCAGGGCGCTTTGCCAGATGGCGAGTTCGCGCGCGGTCTGCTCGAGCAGGAACACGCTCAGCTTGACGATGAGGCCCGTCTCCTCGGCGATGGAGATGAAGTCGCTGGGAGCGATGCAGCCGAGGCGCGGGTGATCCCAGCGCAGCATGGATTCGAAGCCCGCGATGGTCCGGTCCTCGATCCGCACGATGGGCTTGAACAGAACCTTCATCTCGTTGCGCTCGAGCGCATGGCGCAGATCGCTCTCCATCGTGAAGTGATCGCTGCGGTCCGAACGCATCGTGGGGCGGAACACCTCGATGCGATCGCCGCCATGTCGCCGGGCATGGGCCATGGCGATCTCGGCGTTGCGCAGAACCTCCTCTCGGCGCGCGGCGATCTGCGGATCGTGCAGGGCGATGCCGATGGAAGCGGTGAGGAAGATTTCTCGGTCGGCATAGGTGACCGGAGTGGTCACGATGCGCCGGACCATGTCGGCGAAAGCGATGATGCGGTCGGGCTCGCGCTCGGAGAGCAGGATGATCGCAAACTCGTCCCCCGAGATGCGCGCCAGCGTGTCCTGCGGCTTGAGCAGGCGGCTGAGACGGCGCGACAGCGTGAGCAGGATCGAGTCGCCGGCGCCGTAGCCGGACTGATCGTTCGTATCCTTGAACTTGTCGATATCGATCACGAGCACGGTCGGACGCAGCGTGTCGTCCTGGCTCGCGAAGGTGAGAGCCGCCTCGAGGCGATCGTAGAAGAGCTGGCGGTTCGGGAGGCTCGTCAGGTTGTCGTGAACGGCGTCATGCAGCAGGCGCTCCTCGGCATTCTTGCTGCTCGTGACATCGGACAAGGTGCCGATGATGCGAATGACCTCGCCATCGGAGCCGATCACCGGGCGTGCTTTCAGGCGGAACCAGTGATGCGCATTCGAGGAGGAGCGCAGACGGAAATCCTGCACCAAGCGCCCGCGGCGTTGCTCGATGACGGTGTCGAGCGCAAGGCGATAGCGATCCTTGTCGAAGGGATGGATCAGGTCGAGCCAGGCCGAGGCCGGACCTTCGAGGGCGCCGCGCTTCAGCCCAAGCTGATGCTCGATGTCCGGGCTGACGAAGATGTTGTCGGACACCACGTCCCAGTCGAACACGATGTCGCCGGCTCCGGCGAGGGCAAGGGCCCGGCGCTCGGTGTCGTTGACGAAACCGCGTGCGAAGCCGCCCCCCGCGAAGGCATGCTGCATCACCGTGAAGCCGATGAGCATGACGATCAGGACGAGGCCGCCGATGAGTGCAGGCGGCACGAGATCGGAGGTCAACTGGCCGAGGATCGTGAAACTCGCCGCCACCGTCCAGGCAATCAGCAGAAGCCAGGTGGGCACGAGCATGATCGCGCGGTCGTAGCCATGCGTCGCCAGATGGATGACGAGGACGAAGCCGATGCCGGCCACGGCGGCGACGGACATGCGGGCCACGCCGGAAGCCACCGAAGCGTCGACGACCGCAAGCAGCAGGAGCCCGCTCAGGAAAGCCAGCCAGAAAGCCGTCACGTGGCTGTAGCGGACGTGCCAGCGATTCAGGTTGAGATAGGCGAAGAGGAACACGAGCAGGGTCGCCGCCAGAACGGCTTCCGCTCCGGCCCGGTAGATCTGCTCTGTCGCCTCCGAAATCGGAAATACGCGCTGGAAGAAGCCGAAATCGATGCTCGCATAAGCGAAGACTGCCCAAGCCAGAGCCGCGGCCGCCGGGAAGATCAGGGCGCCCTTCACCACGAACACGATGGTGAGAAACAGGGCCAGCAAGCCCGCGATGCCGATGATGATGCCCTTGTAGAGCGTCAGGCCGTTGACGCGTTCCTTGTAGGCGGCGCCGTCCCAGAGATGGAGCTGGGGAAGGTTGTCGGTGCGCAACTCCGCCACGAAGGTGACGGTCGTGCCCGGGTCGAGGGTGATGAGGAACACGTCCGCATCGGGACTGTCGTCCCGTTCGGGCCGGATGCCCTGACTGGCCGTGACGGCGGCGATGCGCGAGGATCCGAGATCGGGCCAGAGAACACCGGAGCCGGTCAGACGGAAATGGGGAGCCACGAGCAGGCGGTCCACCTGCTCATCGGTGTCGTTGGTCAGCGCGAAGACGATCCAGTCGGGGCGTGTTCCGGCCTCGCGCGCCTTCACGGCGATGCGGCGCACGATGCCGTCGCGGCCCGGCGCAGTGGAAATGCGGATCTCGTCTCCGTCGGATTTATAGCGCTCGATGGCGGGGGTGAGGTCGATCGCCTTCACCTTGGGGTCGACGCGCACGGACTCCACCGCCCAGCCGGTCGCCGGCCAAGTGAGCCCCATAAAAGCCGCCAGAAGAACGGCTATGGCGAAAGATACGATTCGCAATGCTTCGGTTCTTTCGTCCGGTCCAAAGGTGAAAGGCGAATTGGTACCGGTCAGGGAGCCTGAGGGCAAGTCGAAGCCTCAAAGTGCCCCCACTTGTCCGCACGACTCGTTATTTATCGTTAACCACGCGCATGAAGTCAGTTTGCGGCGGGATTGAGGAGAAAAAGTTCATGACGTAGCGGCATGGCGCAGCTCGAACTAGCCACGCAGAGCTGCCGTGACCGACTCAAGAGAGGGCAGTCCTTTGATCGGCCCGATAGCGGCTACGGTCGGATTCCCCTGCAGGAGGCGATGCCCGGCCTCGCGCACGTGACCTTCGTCGAGAGCATCCACCTTCCGGACGATCTCGTCGCTTCCCACGATCCGTCCCCAGGAGAGGAGCTGGCGCGCCATCCGCTCGATCCGCCCGCCGGGCGTCTCGAGCGCCGTCAGCAAGGCCACCTTCATCTGCGCCTTGGCACGGATCATCTCGATCTCGCTGATGTCCTGCGTCGCCTGGCGCATGCAGTCGAGGGTGACCTTGGTGAACTCGCTCACATCTGCCCCTGCCGTACCGGCACCGATGCCGAAGAGGCCGCAATCGGAGAAGGGCCAGTGGAAGGAATCGACCGAGTAGGCAAGACCTCGGGTTTCGCGCACCTCGTGCCAGAGACGCGAGGTCAGTCCGCCACCAAAGATATGGGCGAAGAGGTGTGTCGCGTAATAGCCAGGATCCTTGAAGGAGAGGCCGGGGAATCCGAGGACCAGGTTGACCTGTTCGAGCTTGCGGGAGATCCGCCGCTCGCCCCCCGTATAGCGCCCGCCCGCCGCCTCGCACGGCTCCGGGGTCGGCAGGCCGCCGAACAGTTTT
>DASRWK010000447.1:0-2915 GCA_035776715.1 Microvirga sp. | reverse complement strand
TCGTTCACTATCCGGCGAGGCAGATCCAGAGAGATGAAATAAAAAGGTTGAGACAAAAGCACGACGAAGCATATGAATAGCTGGTCGCGCTTGGAATGAGTCCAGATATACCGAAAGAGGCTCTTTTCCATTGCCGTAGAGTTATAACCTTCAGAGATGAAGAGAACCTCTTCCCGATCTCCGATCATGCCTTATGTGATCGGGGGGTACTTGAGAAGAGGTAGAGACGGAGGATGCGTCGTCAACCGACGTGCCTTCCTGCCGAGGGGCGTCCGGATGGCGGATTTGGTGACCAATGTGAGCGAGGATCCCGAATCGCCCATTCTCCGGAGCCCCCGGCCCGGGGGTGCCCGGGTTCTGATCTACAGCCACGATACCTTCGGTCTCGGACATCTGCGCCGGTCGCGGGCGATCGCCAACGCCATCGTCGGCGACTGGCCCGACGCCTCGGTCGTGATCATCTCGGGCTCGCCGGTGATCGGGAATTTCGAGTTCGGCAGCGGCGTCGACTACATCCGCATTCCCGGCGTCACCAAACTGCCGGACGGCGACTATCGCAGCCTCAACCTCAACGTGAACCTGGAAGAGGCCGTGGGTCTGCGGCAGGCGCTCATCCTCCAGACCGCGAAAGCCTTCGAGCCGGACGTGTTCATCGTGGACAAGGAGCCCACGGGCTTCCGGGGCGAGGTGGTGCCCGCGCTCGACTATCTGCAGGCGGCCGGCTGCCGCCTCGTGCTCGGTATCCGCGACGTGATGGACGAGCCGACGCTCCTCGTTCCTGAATGGGAACGGAAGGAGGCGAAGCAGGCGCTCGTCCGCTATTACGACGAGATCTGGGTCTACGGCCTGAAGGACGTGTATCAGCCGCTCAAGGCCCTCGACCTGCCGGAGGAGGTGACCAGGCGCATCACCTATACGGGCTATCTGCGCCGCGAGGAGCCGCCCACCCCGTCGCTCACGAAGTACCCGAAGATCACCAAGCAGCCCTTCATTCTCGTGACCACCGGCGGCGGCGGGGACGGCGACGATCTCATCGACTGGGTGATCTCGGCCTATGAATCCGACCCCGATCTGGAGCAGCCCGCCCTCATCCTCTTCGGCCCCTTCATCGACCGAGACAAGCGCCGCGCCTTCGTGGAGCGCATCGCCAAGCAGCCGAAGCTCGACGTCATGTCCTTCGACAACAAGATCGAGCGGCTCATGAAGAAGGCGGACGCCATCGTGGCCATGGGCGGCTACAACACGTTCTGCGAGGCGCTGTCCTTCGACAAGCGAACGCTCATCGTGCCGCGCACCCGGCCACGCCTCGAACAATACATCCGTGCGGTCGAAACCGAACGCCTCGGCCTCGTGCGCATGCTGAGCGACTACAATGAGCCGCGCAGGCCGGAGCGGATGGCGCAGGCCCTGCGCAATCTCTGCTCCCAGCCGCGCCCCTCCGAAGTCACCATACCGGGTCTCCTCGACGGACTTGACCGGGTGCAGGAGCGGCTTAAGGCTCTCCTCGAGCCGACACCCCTGTTGAAGACCGCCTATCACCAGGCGGCCGAGTAAAACGTTCTGATGCTTCCCTCACCTGAAGCCCGACGGATCGCCATCACCGTGAAGGGCTATCCGCGACTGTCCGAGACCTTCATCGCCCAGGAGATCCTGGCGCTCGAGGAGCGTGGGCTCGATCTCGAGATCTGGTCTCTCCGTCATCCGACGGAGCGGGCCGTCCATCCCATGAACAAGAAGATCAAGGCGCGGGTGACCTATCTGCCGGAAGATCTCTACGAGGAGCCCCTGCGCGTTCTCAGGGGCGCCGCCTGGAGCCTCCGGCAAAAGGGATTTGGCGCGGCGCTCAAAGCCTTCTGGCGCGATCTGAAACGGGACGTCACGGCCAACCGGGTCCGGCGTCTGGGGCAGGCTTTCGTCATGGCGCGGGAACTGCCCGCCGACGTGAGGCACCTCCACGTTCACTATCTTCACACGCCCGCCTCCGTCGTGCGCTATGCGGCGCTCCTCACCGGTCGCACCTGGACCTTTTCGGCCCATGCGAAGGACATTTGGACGACGCCCGAATGGGAAAAGCGCGAGAAGATGCAGGAGGCCTCGTGGGGCGTGACCTGCACGGCCCAGGGCGCACAGAACCTGAAGGCGCTGTCGGCGCCCGATCGTGTCGCGCTCGTCTATCACGGCCTCGATCTTTCGCGCTTCCCTGCGCCTCCGGAGAACCGCCCCGCGCGCAACGGCGCCGATCCGATGGATCCGGTGAGGATCGTCTCGGTCGGGCGTGCGGTGGCCAAGAAGGGGTATGGCGACCTCATCCAGGCGCTCGCCGCGCTGCCGGGGGACCTGCAATGGCGCTTCGCGCATGTGGGCGGCGGCGAGCTTCTGGCCGGCCTCAAGAAACAGGCGCAGCAATCGGGCATCGCCGACAAGGTCGCCTTTCTGGGCGCGAAGGCGCAGCCCGACATCATCGCATTGCTGCGCGAGGCGGATCTCTTCGTGCTGCCCTCCAAGAAGGCGGCCTCCGGCGACCGCGACGGATTGCCGAATGTGATCATGGAGGCGGCGAGCCAGGGGCTCGCCATCGTCGCGACGGACTTCGCAGGCATTCCTGAATTCATCCGCAGCGACGCGGAGGGCCAGCTCGTTCCTCCCGGTGATTGGGAAGCGCTGTCGAACGCGCTCAACCTTCTGGCCCGGGAGCCCGAACGGCGAAAGGTTCTGGGCGACGCCGCCTATCGCCGCCTTCGTCGGGACTTTTCGATGGAAGGCGGCATCGACGTTCTGGAATCCCGTTTCCGCGCGCTTGTCGACAACCCGTTGAAATAGCGGAGTCCGTGTGAGCGCCCGTAAGCCTGTCGCGTTCTATGCCCCGCTGAAAAGCCCGAACCATCCCCTCCCCTCGGGCGACCGCACCATGGCGC
>DASRWK010000446.1:0-3921 GCA_035776715.1 Microvirga sp. | reverse complement strand
AGTATCCAAAGCCGCCAAACCGGATGAACAGGGTTGCTCATGACACCCCTGAGGCTTATTCGCAACCCATCGAAGCAGGATCCTTGCTTGCGCCAAGCGAGATGATCCTTACATTCGGCTTGAAAGCAAGGATCGAGAATGACCGAGACTGACGTTGTCGAACGCAAGCGCTCAGGCGATATCCCGCTGCACGGCCCCGAGGACTTCGAGGGGATGCGGCGTGCGGGGCGCATGGTGGCCGAATGCCTGGACATGCTGACCGAGCATGTGAAGCCCGGCGCGACGACGGAGCATCTCGACAGGCTCGCCTTCGAATTCATCCGTGACAACGGCGCCTATCCGGCCTGCCTCCATTACCGCGGCTATACCAAGACGATCTGCACCTCGATCAATCACGTGGTCTGCCACGGCATTCCCAATGACAAGCCGATGCGGGACGGCGACATCATGAATGTCGACGTCACCCTGATCCTGGACGGATGGCACGGCGACTCGAGCCGCATGTACTATGTCGGGGACGTCCCGCGCCGGGCGCAGCGTCTGTGCGAGATCACCTACGAGTGCCTGCTGCGTGGAATCGCCGCCGTGAAACCGGGTGCCACCACGAACGACATCGGCGCAGCCATTCAAACCTATGCCGAGGCCGAGCGCTGCTCCGTGGTGCGCGACTTCTGCGGCCATGGCGTCGGCAAGGCCTTCCACGCCTCCCCGACGATTCTTCACTATGTGGAGCCGGCCTACAACGTGGTGCTGGAACCCGGCATGTTCTTCACGATCGAGCCGATGATCAACCTGGGCCGCCCGCAGGTGAAGGTGCTGTCCGACGGCTGGACCGCCGTGACGCGCGACCGCTCCCTTTCGGCCCAGTTCGAACACATGGTCGGCGTGACGGAAACGGGCGTCGAGGTCTTCACCTACTCTCCCAAGGGACTGGACAAGCCGCCCTTCAATCTGGTCTGACCGCCAAGGAAACTTTGTATCTTTTTGCGGCTGAGCTAAAGCTACTTCGTTCCATTGTTCGAGAGCGAAGATCCCTGCGAGCATGAGCGGCGAAGAGACTCCCCACTACCACGGCCATCGTGACCGCCTGCGCGCCCGTTTCATGGAAATGGGCGGCGAGGCCCTGCCGGATTACGAGCTTCTGGAGCTCGTGCTCTTCCGCTCCATCCCGCGCCGGGACGTGAAGCCGCTGGCCAAGGAACTCATCAAGCGCTTCGGCACCTTCGCGGAGGTTCTGGCTGCTTCCCCTGCCCGCCTCCAGGAGGTGGATGGAATCAGCGAGAAGGTCGTCGCCGATCTCAAGATCGTGGAAGCCTCCGCCCGCAGGCTCGCCAAGGGCGAAGTGGCGAAACGGCCGGTTCTCTCCTCATGGGCCTCCGTGCTCGATTACTGCCGCACCACCATGGCCTTCATGGACAAGGAGCAGTTCCGCCTGCTCTTCCTGGACAAGCGAAATGCCCTGATCGCCGACGAGGTGCAGCAATCCGGAACCATCGATCACACGCCGGTCTATCCCCGCGAGGTGGTGAAGCGGGCGCTCGAGCTTTCCGCCTCAGCCTTGATCCTGGTGCACAATCACCCCTCGGGCGACCCCACCCCTTCCCCTGCGGACGTCAAGATGACCCGGGAGATCATCGACGTGGCCCAGCCCCTGGGCATCACCGTCCACGATCACATCATCGTCGGCCGCGAGGGCCATGCGAGCCTGAAGGGGCTGCGCCTCATCTGAGCCGGAACCGGACGGCCTTTTCAGAAGAACGAGTCGATGCCGGTGAAGATGGCGTAGACGAAGCCGAGACTGAGCACCATCCCGATCGAGCCGATGATCAGCCCGCCGATGATCACCAGGCCGTCCCGCTCCACGAGCCCGAGGCCCACGAGGCAGACGGCCAGACCGAGCGGGATCTGTCCCACGAAGGGAGGGGCGAAGAGAAGCCCCAGCGCCATCAGCAGGATGATCAACCCCATGACGCGCATGGCGAGCGGCGTATCCAGGAAGGTCATCCGCGGACGCGAGAAGCGCTCCAGCTTGCGGAAAGCCGGAATGGCCCGTCCCACGGCCCGCTCAACATCCGTGCGGGCCAGCGAGCGGTTCATGAGCTGTCCCGGCAGCCAGGGAGCGTCGCGGCCGAAAACGATCTGGATGGCGACCAGGGCCAGGAGCAGGCCGCAGACCAGCGGGATCGGCGGTGGCATGGGGAGGCAGTTCGGCAAGCCCAAGAGGACGATCAGGAGCGCAAAAGCCCTGTCCTGGAGCACGGCCATGATGTCGCGCACGGTCAAGCGCTCGCCTGGCTGGGAGGCAAGGGCGAGCAGGATCTGCGATGTTCGAGCGTTGGAAAACAAGGAGCCCTGGCCAGTTCGAGGCGACGTGCCTCTCTAAACGAGTTGCGTTCCCGGGCCAAGGCTTGTCGTCACGATGCGCTAATGAATGTTGATCTCTCCCGCGATGGCCTGGAACTCGGCGGGGCGGATCAGTTGCGAATGGGTGATCGTGACGGAGTGAAGGGGCCCCGCCAGCTCCCGCTTCCAGAACTCCAGGAAGTCGATGAGCACGGGAAAGCGCGGGGCCAGATCGTAGTCCTGCCAGATATAGGTCTGGAGGAACGTAGGATGGTCCGGCATCCGGTAGAGTATCTGGGCGGTCGTCAGCCCGTAGCCTTCCAGCTGACAGATGAAATCCTTGGATGCCATGCGAACTCCCTCTCTCGTCTCAGGATCCAGAGGCAGGCATCCACCCGATCAGAGGGCGAACTCCTGCCCTATGCTCAAGGCTAAATCTTGATCGTCCGTTCGGGTTCCCGCAAGAGGCCGGGGGGCTCCGTTCACCAGGCTCAAGGAGGCGTGATCTGCTTGTGGAAGTAGGTCGTGCCGCACAGGCCGCCCTGCGGCCACAGGGCGTAGTTCGGAATGACGCCCACCCGCTGCCAGCCCAGGCGGGCGTAAAGGCGCTCGCCGTCGCTTCCGGTCACCGTGTCGAGGACGAGCACGGTCTTGCCCGCCTCGCGGGCCGCCTTCTCCGCCGCCCGCATGAGAGCGGCGCCGATCCCGCGCTTCCGGGCACTGCGGTGCACCAGCATCTTGGCGATGTCCGCCCGGTGCGGCTGGTTCTCCGGCTGCCTGAGGATCACCTGGACCGTTCCCACGATCCGCCCGCCGTCCTCGGCCACGAGCAGAATGCGTTCTCCCGACGCGACGCCTTCGGCCACCCCCCTCCAGAAGGCGGAGGCCTTGTCGAAGGTCATCGGGAGCATGAAGCTGACGGAGGCGCCGCCCTCCACGCAATCGATCAGAATCTGGGACAAGGCTGGAATCTGCTCGGCAGCCTCGCCGGACGACAGGGTGCGAATCGTGACGGCCTCGCTCATGGGAACCTCCTCGACGGGCTTGAAGACTTCGTGTCGGCGGTCAGGGCCACGAGGTAGCGGGCGGCCCGGTCCGACGGGTTGCGGAAGATCGTCGGCTGCTCGATATCCATGCACAGACAGTCGCCGGCGAGGAGCCGCCAGGTCTCGTCGCCGAGCGCCAGTTCGATCTCCCCCTCGACGATCCAGATCTGCTGACTGACGCCTACGGAGCGGCGGCCGGTGTCGTAGGCGACGCGTGCCCCGGCAGGCATGATCACCTCGACGAGTTCGATCGGCGACGGAAAGCCCGGCGGCGACAGGTTGCGACGCACATATCCGCTGTCCGGATCGCGCCAGACGCGCTGCTCCGTGCGGCGCGCCAGCGGCGAGGCCGCGTCGTTCTCCCTCTCGGCGAAGAGGGAGGCGAGCGTGACGCCCAGGCCGGCGGCGAGCTTGTCGAGAATCGCAGCCGTTGGACTGCTTTCCGCCCGCTCGATAAGGGAGATCATGGATCGGCTCACCCCGGTGCGTTCGGCCAGCCCGTCGAGCGTCAGCCCCTGCTCCGCCCGCAGGC
>DASRWK010000445.1:0-6904 GCA_035776715.1 Microvirga sp. | reverse complement strand
TGACCCGCACGAGGACCTGGCCTGGGCCCGGTTTGGGACGCTCCCGTTCCTGAAGTTCGAAGACATCGGGGCCGCCGAACCGTGAGATCACCATCGCGCGCATGCTGCCGCTCCTCCTTGCACCGGCCTGCCATGTGGGCTCCCGACAGGCGCTGATCAAGGCAAGCTCGGCCGCGAGACGAGGGATGACCGGCCAACCGTCGGGCAACCTGACATTGGCGGATCGAACACTATATTCTCATCCATGGCGCTACGCTCCACCGATATCCTCACCCAGACCCCGCAAGGGCTCTATTGCCCCCTCGGCGACTTCCACATCGACCCGGTCCGGCCCGTGAAACGGGCGCTCATCACCCATGGCCATTCCGATCATGCGCGCTCCGGCCACAACGCGGTGCTGGCGACCGGCGAGACCCTGCGCATCATGGGCGTTCGCTACGGCGAGGACTTTGCCGGAAGCACGCAGGAAGCGCCACTCGGCAAGAGCATGCGGCTGGGTGACGTGAGCGTGCGTTTCACGCCTGCCGGACACGTGCTGGGATCGGCTCAGATCTCCATCGAAGCGGGCGGCACCCGCGTCGTGGTGTCGGGCGATTACAAGCGCGCAGAGGATCCCACCTGCCTGCCATACGAGCTCGTGCCCTGCGACGTCTTCATCACGGAGGCGACGTTCGGCCTTCCCGTCTTCCGCCATCCCGACACGAGGGCAGAGATACACAAGCTTCTCGAGTCCGTCTCGCTCTTTCCCGAGCGCACCCACATCGTCGGCGCCTATGCGCTGGGCAAGGCGCAACGCGTGATGGCGCTGTTGCGGGAGGAGGGCTACGACAGACCGATCCATCTGCACGGGGCTATGGAGCGCCTGACGGAATTCTATAAATCGGAGGGTATCCCACTCGGGGAAACGCCGAAGGTCGCAGCCTCCGAGCGATCGAAGCTCGCGGGCGCCATCGTCATCTGCCCGCCCTCCTCCATCCAGGACCTCTGGTCCCGCCGCTTTCCCGACCCCGTGACGTGCTTCGCTTCCGGGTGGATGCGCGTGAGGGCACGGGCACGCCAGAAGGGCGTGGAGCTGCCGCTCGTGATCTCCGATCATTCCGACTGGGACGATCTGTGCCGCACGATACGGGAGACCGGCGCAGGCGAAGTCTGGGTCACGCACGGCCAGGAGGACGCCCTCGTCCATTGGTGCACCACCCATGGCATCAAGGCGCGCCCGCTCCACATGCTGGGCTACGGCGACGAGGGAGAAACGGAGGAGGCACCGGGGAGAGGAGGCGAGGCATGAACCGTTTCGCGGCCCTCCTCGACCGGCTGGCCTATGAGCCACGCCGCAACGCGAAGCTGCGGCTCATCATGGATTACTTCCGTCACACGCCTGATCCCGAGCGCGGCTACGCGCTCGCCGCCATGACCAATGCGCTGATGTTCAAGGAGGCGAAGCCCGGCCTGATCCGCGGTCTCGCCGAGGAGCGAACGGATCCTGAGCTCTTCCGCATGTCCTATCACTATGTGGGCGATCTCGCGGAGACGGTGGCTCTCATCTGGCCGGCGCCCGGGCACGAGAGTGTTGCACCCGCTTCAGCGGGCACTCCTCCCATCGGCCACAACAACCCGCCACCGCACGTCCCTACCCTCACAGAGGTGGTCGAGGCTCTGGCGATGACGAGCAAGAGCGATCTGCCCGCGAAGGTCGCGGGCTGGCTCGATGCGCTCGACGAGACTGGGCGCTGGGCGCTCTTGAAGCTCATCACGCGGGAGCTTCGCGTGGGCGTTTCGGCCCGGCTGGCGAAAACGGCCGTGGCGCAGCTCGGCGGCATCGAGCCCGATGAGGTCGAGTTGATCTGGCACGGCCTGGAAGCGCCTTATGACGACCTCTTCGCCTGGGTCGAAGGCCGCGGCCCGAAGCCGGAATCCGGCAATCCCGCGCCGTTCCGTCCCCCGATGCTGTCGCATCCGCTGGAGGAGGAGGACTTCGAAAAGCTCGACGCCGCCGATTTCCTTGCCGAATGGAAATGGGACGGCATTCGCCTGCAGGCCGTTTCAGGGCATGACAGCCATGGACGTCCGGTGCGGCGCATCTATTCGCGCACGGGCGAGGATGTCTCGCGTGCCTTTCCCGATCTGGTGGAAGCCTTGAACTTCGAGGGCGCCATCGACGGGGAATTGCTGATCGTGCGCGACGGTCTGGTTCAGAGCTTCAACGTGCTGCAGCAGCGCCTCAACCGCAAGGCCGTGACGCCGAAGCTCATCGCGGAGTTTCCGGCACATCTGCGTGTCTACGACATTCTCACGGAGGGCGATGAGGATCTGCGCGACCTCCCGTTCGTCGAGCGGCGCAAGCGCCTGGAGGCGCTCGTGGCCCGCCTCGGCGACCCACGCATCGATCTGTCGCCCACGGTGCCGTTCGAGACGTGGGAGGATCTGGCAGCCGCCCGCGCCAACCCGGCCTCCGCCGGCGCAGGCCCCGATGCGGACGCCATCGAGGGCTGCATGGTGAAGCGCGCGAGCAGCCCCTATCTTCCCGGACGCCCCAAAGGGTATTGGTACAAATGGAAGCGCGATCCCTACCTCGTCGATGCGGTGATGATGTATGGGCAGCGCGGGCACGGAAAGCGCTCTTCCTTCTACTCCGATTACACCTTCGGCGTCTGGCGCGAGGGACCGAACGGCGAGGAGCTGGTGCCCGTGGGCAAGGCCTATCACGGCTTCACCGATGAGGAGTTGGTGAAGCTCGACCGCTACGTCCGCAATCATACGGTCAAGCGCTTCGGCCCCGTGCGGGAGGTCGACAAGACTCTCGTTCTGGAAGTTGCGTTTGATTCGATCCACGAAAGCAAGCGCCACAAATCCGGCCTCGCCATGCGCTTTCCCCGCATCAGCCGCATTCGCTGGGACAAGCCCGCAGCCGAAGCCGACCGGATCGAGACCCTGGAAAAGATCCTGGAACGGGGTGAAAAGGAGATTCACCCTCTCAAGGAACAGGAGGCCTGACGATGCTGAACGTGGAAACCCTTTCCGAAGGCAGCGTGACCCAGCAGGTCAACGGGCGGCTTCTGGTCGATACCCAGGGCCAGGGCCTCGTCGAAATCACCGACGCGGTCTCCCGCTGGGTCTTCGGTACCGGGATCCTCCATGGCCTGCTGACCGTCTTCTGCCGCCATACCTCGGCCTCTCTCCTCATCCAGGAGAACGCCGACCCCGATGTCCACCTCGACTTGATGACCGCCTTCAACCGGCTCGCGCCCCGGGATGCGGGTTATATCCATTCGGTCGAAGGTCCGGACGACATGCCCGCCCATATCCGCACCGTTCTGTCGGGCGTTTCCCTGAGCATCCCCGTCATGGAGGGTCAGATGACCCTCGGCACCTGGCAGGGCCTCTATCTGGCCGAGCATCGGGACAGACCTCACCGGCGGGATGTGATCCTCCACCTCATCGGGGCATAACCCGCATGCTCCAATGTTTCCATATATTATCCGCTGTTCTTTCCCAGTAGAATGGATGCGGCCTTCGATTGCCGCCTTGCTATTTCATGAAAGATGCGGCTAAGGCTCACAAAAGCTCTCGTGGGAGAAGGCAGCAGTGCAGGGTCAAAACACCACGATCATCATCGCCGATGACCACCCGCTGTTTCGCGGCGCGCTGAGACAGGCCGTCGCTTCCGTCATGCCCGAGGCCCGAGTGATCGAGGCCAGCGGCATGGATGACCTCAATGCCTCCCTGGCTCAGGAACGGGACGTCGATCTGATCCTGCTCGATCTGACGATGCCGGGCGTTCAGGGCTTTTCCGGCCTCATGTCCCTGAGGGCACAGTATCCCGAACTGCCGGTCGTCATCGTCTCCGCCACCGAGGAGCCCAATGTGATCCGCCGGGCCATGGATTTCGGGGCCTCGGGGTTTATTCCGAAATCCATCGACATCGACAATATCGGCGGCGCCATTCAGGCGGTTCTGGCGGGCGACACCTGGACCCCGCCGGATGTGGACCTCTCCGCCGCCGAGGACGTGGAGACCGCGGATCTGGTCCGGCGCCTGGGCACCCTCACGCCGCAGCAGGTGCGTGTGCTCACTATGCTCTCGGAAGGCCTTCTCAACAAGCAGATCGCGTATGAGCTCGGCGTGTCCGAGGCGACCGTCAAGGCCCACGTTTCCGCCATCCTCGACAAGCTCGGCGTCGACAGCCGCACCCAGGCCGTGATCGCGGCCTCCAGGATAGGCGTGACCCAGCGCCCCTCCCCGGCCGGAGCGGACTGAGCCCGCCAGTTTCCGCTCGAAACCATCAGCCCTCATCCCGCTGGACACAGAATGAGGGTTTTGCTTTGGACCGAGGGCCTAAAACGCCTCGATGAAAGCGTCGATCCGGGACAGGGCCTGTTCGCTCATGGCGCTGTCGAACCGGATGAACACATGGCATCCACCCGGCCAGATGGCGAGATCGGCTTTGTTCCCCGCTGCCGCATAGCGGGCCGCCATGAAGAGTGTGTCGTCGAGCAGCATGTCCTTCGTGCCGACGGAGAACAGAGCCGGCGGAAGGCCCCTGAGGTCGGCGTGAAGGGGCGAAATGTCCGGATCGGTCCGGTCGCTCACATGACCGACGAAATTATCGGCGAAGACCCGCACGTCGTTGGTGTTGAGGATCAGCCGCTCGGCCCCCCATTTCCGCACGCTCGGAGTGAGGCTCAGGTCGTAGCAGCCGGCGAACAGGTTCGCCCCACGGAAGGGCCTGAGGCCGTGCCTGTCGCGCAGGCGCAGGAGCGTCACGGCGGCGAGATGGGCCCCAGCCGATTCGCCACCGATGAACAGGCGGGACGTGCCGAAACGGCTCCCGGCCTCGCGGACGGCCCACAGGGCGGCCGCCTCGCAATCATCCGGGCCCGCAGGATAAGGATTCTCGGGCGAAAGCCTGTACTCCACGGAGATGACGGCCAGGCCGCAGCGATCCGCCAAACGGTCAAGCCAGGGATCCTGCTCGTCAGCGGAGCCCCAGGTCCAGCCGCCGCCATGGATGTGGAGATAGACGCCCCGCGGCTTTTCGGGAGCGATGATCCGCAGAGGGATCGGCCCTGCGGGCCCGTCGATCTCGATGACCTTCGCCCTGGAACTCAGAGGCATCAGCGGAAAAGGCCCGAGCCCCTGGCGGCGGCGCTCCCGCACGACGGCCGGCGGCACGGACATGGGATCGGGAAGGGTTGCGAGCTTGGCGACGATATCCGCGTTCTGGGCGCGGATCTCGTCGCTGACGGCGGCGGGGTCGAAGAGAGCGGGATCGATCATGGGCTGCTCGACAGGGTTGCGTTCATCATCGGCCCTTGCGATGAAGCACACGCGACTCCCCGCGTCCAGTGACGCTTTCTGACGAGATTGACGATATGTCCAACCTGACCCGGTTTCTCGGCGGCTCGCCCGGCTCCGTGCTGGCCAAGCTCATTTTCCTGTCGCTCCTCGTCGGCGCCTTCATGCACTACCTCGATATCACGCCGCTGGGACTGATCGAGGGCCTGTTCGATTGGATCAGTTCGGTTCTCGACCTGAGCCTGGACACCGTGAAGGACGTGGGGCTCTGGATCGTCTATGGGGCCGTGATCGTAGTACCGCTCTGGCTCCTTAGCCGGGTCTTCGGCCGGCGCTGATCGGACCCTATCCATGGACGGCTCCTACAACGCCCAACGCCCGGAAGTCTCCCACCGGCGCATCCTCGCTCTCGCCCTGCCCATGACCCTGTCGCACGTGACGACGCCTCTGCTGGGGCTCGTCGACGCGACGGTGATCGGGCGGCTCGGCGAGGCTCACCTGCTGGGCGCGGTGGCCTTGGGTGCCGTGATCTTCGACTTCGTGTTCTGGAGCTTCGGCTCCTTGCGCATGGCGACCGCAGGCCTGACCGCGCAGGCGACCGGCGCCGGCAATCGGCATGAGGTCGATCTGACGCTCGCCCGCGCGCTCCTGGTGGCGGGCATCACTGGCCTTCTGCTGATCCTCCTGCAATGGCCCATCGCGGCCGCCGCCTTTTCCTTCGCGGGAGCGAGCGAGGCGGTGACGGGGGCCCTTTCCACCTATTTCTTCATCCGCATTTGGGCGGCGCCGTTCACGCTGGCGAACTATGTCATTCTCGGCTCGACGCTGGGGCGCGGTCGGACGGATCTCGGCCTGCTCCTGCAGGTGGCGATCAACGTCGTCAATATCCTGCTCACGGCGGGATTCGTGCTGATCCTCGACTTGAGCATCGCAGGCGCCGCCATCGGCACCGCTGTCGCGGAGGTGCTGGGCATGGGCCTCGGTATCCTGGTGCTGCGCCGCCTCGGCTCGAACCCGCTGGCGGTGACATGGGCCGAGGTACTGAACCGCTCCGCGATCCTCCAGACCCTCGCCATGAACGGGGACATCATGGTCCGCAACGTGGCGCTGATCCTGGCCTTTTCGATCTTCAGCGCCTTGGGGGCCCGCGCCGGCGACGTGACGCTCGCCGCGAATGCAGTGCTCTACAACATGTTTCTGATCGGAGGCTATTTCCTCGACGGCTTCGCCACCGCCGCCGAAGCTCTCTGCGGCCAGAGCATCGGTGCCCGTGACGAACGCGGCTTCCGGCGCGCCATTCGCTTGAGCCTTGGCTGGAGCCTCGGGTTTGGTCTTGCCGTTTCAACGATCTTCCTGATCGGCGGCGGATTGTTCATCGACTTCGTGTCGACCAACCCCGACGTGCGTGCCCATGCCCGCGAGTATCTCGTCTTCGCCGCCCTTACGCCCTTCGTCGGCGCTGCGGCCTTCGCGTTCGACGGCATCTATACCGGGGCGACATGGACCAAGGCGATGCGCGATCTCATGGTGATTGCCTTCGCTGTCTATGGGGCGCTCCTGCTAGCCGCAGGAAGTCTCGGCAACACCGCGCTCGGGATTGCGCTGCTCG
>DASRWK010000444.1:0-3731 GCA_035776715.1 Microvirga sp. | reverse complement strand
GCTCTTGAGCTCGCCCGCCTTTCCCTGGTCCTGCCGGCCGTGATCGTGGTGCCCCTCTCGACGGGCATCGAGATCGATTCGTCCATGGTGCGCGTCTCGGGCGCCGCCATCCGCGACTACCGCCGGGCCAAGGCGACCGATCTTTCCATCGTAAGCCGCGCCCCGGTGCCGCTCGAAGGGGCGCCCACGAGCGAGTTCGTGGTGTTTCGTGGCGGTGAGGGCCTGCGGGATCAGGTGGCGATCATCGTCGGAAAACCCGATTTCTCCAAGCCTGTCACCGTGCGCCTGCACTCCGCGTGCCTGACGGGGGATCTCTTCGGCAGCCTGAAATGCGATTGCGGCGACCAGCTGCGCAGAACCGTGCATTTCATGGCTCAGAACGAAGGCGGCATCCTGCTCTATCTTGACCAGGAAGGGCGCGGGAACGGCATCGCCAACAAGATCCGCGCCTATAAGCTCCAGTCCCAGGGCTACGACACCTACGAGGCCGACGAAGTCCTCGGCTTCGAGGCTGACCAGCGTCGGTTCGACTTTGCAGGCACCATGCTGAGAAAGCTGGGTGTGAGCGCGGTGCGTCTCATGACCAACAATCCGGAAAAGATCCGGGCTCTCTCCGAGGCGGGTCTTCAGGTGATCTCCGATCACCGCGTGCTGGGCCGCCCGACGGCGGAGAATGTGAGCTATCTCGCCGCCAAGCGGGATCGCGCGGGGCATTACATCGACTTGGAAGGGCTGCTGGCCTGCTCCAGCAAGGATTGAGTGCCGCGCGTGTCAGCCGGGATGGCGCTGCGATCGCCCGGGTCTAGAGCATCGGACGTGAAAAGCGGAATCCACTTTGGACCACATCCGATGGTCTGTTCAATTCGAAGCGTGGAAATCGGTCGATGCGTAGCATCTAGAGCTGTTTCCGTTAAGGTGGAAGCAGCTCTCGTCTTTGGCTCCCCGCATTTTTGACGGCGAACCGGATCCACTTCGCCGAAGAATGCTCCAGGTTGACCGGCCTGGATGCCCGCTTGTCACGCGTCACCGTGCAGGCATGCCGCTTTCGATGATCTTTGCCCAGAGCGACACGCCATGGGGAGCGGCAGCATCGTTGAAGTCATAGGCGGGGTGATGCACGCCCGCCGTGTCTCCGTTGCCGAGGAAAATATAGGCGCCCGGGCGCTTCTCCAGCATGTAGGAGAAATCCTCGGCGCCCATTTCCGGCGGAAAGTTCGTCTGTACGGCGCCCTCGCCGGCGACCGCCTTCGCGACCGAGGCGGCGAACTCGGTTTTCTCGGCATCGTTCACCGTCACCGGGTAGCCGCGGTTGTACTCGATGGCGGCCGTTGCCCCGAAGGCTGCGCAGGTGTTCTCAACGAGGGTGCGGATCCGGGCTTCCGCCACGTCGCGGATAGCGGGCGAGAGGGTGCGCACGGTACCGAGCAGCATTGCCGTCTGCGGAATGACGTTGAAGGTATCGCCGGCCTTGATGGTGCAGACGGACACCACGACGGATTCCAGGGGATCGACGCTGCGGGACGCCACGGATTGCAGGGCCGTGATCACATGAGCCGCCGTGACGATGGGGTCGATGCAGTTGTGGGGATAGGCCGCATGCCCGCCCTTGCCTTCGATGGTGATCGTGAAGCGGTCGGCCGCCGCCATGGTCGGGCCTTTGCGCATGGCGAAATGTCCGACGGGTACGCCTGGCCAGTTGTGCATGCCGTAGACCTCCTGGATGCCGAAGCGTTCCATGAGGCCGTCTTTGACCATCGCGTCGCCGCCGCCGCCGCCTTCCTCCGCGGGCTGGAAGATCAGGACCGCGGTTCCGTCGAAATTGCGCGTCTCGGCAAGATACTTCGCCGCGCCCAGGAGCATGGCCGTATGGCCGTCATGGCCGCAGGCATGCATCTTGCCGGGCACCTTGGACTTGTAGGGCAGGTCGGTTGCTTCCAGAATCGGCAGCGCGTCCATGTCGGCGCGGAGGCCGATGACCTTGCCGGACGAATCCGTCTTCCCCTTGATGACGCCGACGACGCCCGTCCGTCCGATTCCGGTCGCCACCTCGTCGCACCCGAAGCTCTTCAGCTTCTCGGCAACGATTCCGGCGGTGCGATGCACGTCATAGCCGAGCTCGGGATTCTCGTGGAAATCCCGGCGCCAGGCGGTGATCTCATCGGCAAGATCGGCAACGCGATTGATGATGGGCATGGGACATCCTTTGCAAGAATCGGGTGGCCGCCAGCGAACCAGAGGCGAGGGGCATCGGTCAACTTTTATGGGCGGGACTCAAGATGGGCCCCGCCTCAGCGCAGGCGGCGCAGAATGGCCTTCGGGCGCTTCGTGCGGAACTGCCCGCGCTCGACGGCCACGAAAACCAGCACCAGCACGACGAGCGCCGTGAACCACCAGACCTGAGCGGTGCCGATGCCGCAGGCCCCGAGGGCAAAGGCCGAGGCGAAGGATGCCATGATGCCGGGGCCCAGGATGGGGCGATGCCCTCCTGCGCTGAAGGCGGCCTGGGAGAGCAGCACGGCTCCGGACATGGCTCCCACGATGCCAAGCTCGTACCAGACTTCGAACAGGAGACTGAACGGGGCGGTATGAGGCAGGAGGCCGAACTGGCGTCCGCGCCAGGCCGTTTCAAGGCCGTGCCCGGTCAGGACGCGCAGGGGCTCCTTGAGCATGAGTTCCTGCCAGATCTCGACACTTGCCATGGCGGCAGGACTGGCCCCCAGAAACCCAGCGACGGGCTTCAGCAGGAAAGGCAGAACTGGCGCGCATATCAGGAGCCCTGCCATCAAGAGGCCGATGAGACGCGAACCGGTCTGAGGGCTTACCGCTGCCAGAGCGAAGGCGAGGGCGCCGGCGACAAGGCCTATGAGCGGCAGGGGGTCCACCGTGAGGACGGCGCCCACGGCCACGGCGACGGCGAGCGCCACGGCTTCCAGGTTCCGCCCGCGGGAGTGAAGCCAGGTCAGAGCGGGCCAGAGCAGCAGGACCAGAAACACCATGCCGCGCTCCACCCCCAGCCCATCGGGCTCGAGGCGGCCGTCTTCCCGCAGAAGCATAAGGATTCCGATCAGGGCGGCAAGGCCCACGCCGACCGGCAGCAGGTACAGATTGGCCGAGCGCATCCGTTCCGGCAGGGCCAGATAGCCTGCCACAGCCATCGAGCCCATGGCGACGATATTGAGGAGCCGCTCCGAGGCTTGCGGCACGAAAGGTGTCCAGATCAACGACAGGGCTGCCCAGAGCACCAGAAGGAGCCCGGCGACGCCGGCCCGTGAGGACACGAGCCCGATGACCTTTCGCAGAGGGTTCCTCGCGCTGCCGTCCAGAAAGGCCGCCAAGACGATGAGCGCCACGGCCAGGGGTGCCATCACCACGAGGGCCCGGCGGGTAAAGAGCGCGGCCGGCGGGATGGCGAACAGCAGAATCGCGAAACCGAGGCGCCGCAGCAAAGCGGCGGCGTCGGTGGAGGGGTTGGCCGTAGGAAAGGCGGAACGAACCATCAGGCTGGCAATCGTCGGTTGAGCGATCGGGAAAGGCCAAGCTAATGGACGAGGGGCGCAAAAGCTGTAGGTGTCGTGCAACACATCGCAAACCTTTGCGTGCATCTCGGACGGTATAACGTCTGCGCCGGTCGACCGGCTAAGCCCAGATTGCCGTCACGGACAGGTCAAGCCATGACAGCGCGTGCCCGCGATCACCCCTTCTGTCCTCGCAGAAAGTTGATGATCCCCGAG
>DASRWK010000443.1:0-1896 GCA_035776715.1 Microvirga sp. | reverse complement strand
AACGCAGCCCGGCCTGCGTGGTTGGTTCTGGCTTGCAAGGCGCGGCCTGAACGCGGAAGCCGCAGGTGAAACCCCGGAGACAGCCCATGCCCGAGAAGAACCTGGAAGCGCTCTTTCTCCACAGCCTCAAGGATCTCTACTTCGCCGAACAGCAGATCGCGAAGGCTATGCCGACGATGATCGGAGCGGCCGAGTCCCAGGAGCTGCGCTCCGCCTTCGAGACCCATGCCCGCGAAACGCAGGAGCAGCTCCGACGCCTCGAAGAGGTGTTCGACATCTTAGGCGAGAAGCCGCAAGGGATGACCTGCGAGGGCATTCTCGGCATCCTGAAGGAGGCCGAGGGGATCATGAAAACCTTCGCGGGCGGCGAGGCCTTCGAGGCTGCGCTGATCGCGGCCGCGCAGTCGATCGAGCATTACGAGATCGCCCGCTACGGCACGTTGAGAGCCTGGGCGAAGCAGCTCGGCCTCCCGGACGTGGCGGAAATCCTGGAGGAATCCCTCGACGAGGAAGCCGACACGGACGAAATCCTCACCGAGATCGCCGAGGAGGCCATCAACCAGGAATCCGTGTGAAAACGGGCGGCCGCCGCGCCGCTTCGCCCTCCGGAACGTCCTTCCCGTCAAGGCGTTCTCCCCGTGAGCCGCAGGTTGCGCCTGTTGTCGGCGCCATGAGCGTTGCGGCCGCAAACCTTAAACGGAGGAGCTGGAACCCATGGGCCTGTTCTCGAAGGACATCAAAACCCTCGACGATCTCTTCGTCCACACCCTGCAGGACATCTATTACGCCGAGCAGCAGATCACGAAGGCGCTGCCGCAGATGATCTCCAAGGCGACAGATCCGCAGCTGAAGCAGGCTTTCGAGACGCATCTCCGCGAGACCGAGCAACAGATCAAGATGGTCGAGCAGGTCTTCCGCATGCATGGCCACGATCCGAAGGGCGTGACCTGCCCGGCCATCGACGGCATCATCGACGAGGCCCAGGAGCTCATCGGCGAGGTGGAGGACAAGGACGTTCTCGACGCCGCCATGCTGGCCTCCGCACAGGCCGTGGAGCACTACGAAATCACCCGCTACGGCACGCTCGTGGCCTGGGCGAAGCAGCTCGGCCGCCAGGACTGCGCCACGATCCTCCACCAGATCCTGGAGCAGGAAAAGGCGACGGACCAGAAGCTGAATATGATCGCCGAAGGCAAGGTGAACACCAAGGCGGCGTAAGCGTCACGCCACCCTAGATGCGAACGGCGGCCCCAGGGGCCGCCGTTTTCGTGTTTTTACTCGTCCGCGCGGCGGGCCTTGGCCATCTGCGCGCGTCGCTTCGCCTGAACCCGCAGGTACGGCCTGCAGGCCTCCCGGAACCCCGCCTCCTGATGCGGCGGCAGCGTCGGATGAGGTCGGCCGCCCCGGATCGAGGCCGAGATCTCCTCAAGGATCTCCATCGGGAAGTAGTGATCCGTCAGGGCGAGCGAATAGGCGGCATCGGTCTCCGTATCGGGTTCGAAGCCGCACGCGCCGCAGGGACTGAACCCTCCGTGCTTGAACGCGCCGCATTTGATGCATACCGCTTGCGTCATCGATCCTCCGGCGGGTCAGGCCTGCCAAGCGCTACTCTCCTGCAGCCACGTAGAGCCTCCCCCCGCCCGCCAGAAACTCTTCCGACTTCGCCGCCATCCCCTCCAGCGCCGCGCGCTCGTTCTCGCCCATGGCCTGCACCTCGGCGCGCAGGTCCTGGGTGATCTTCATGGAGCAGAATTTCGGCCCGCACATGGAGCAGAAGTGCGCCACCTTGTGGGCGTCCTTGGGCAGGGTCTCGTCGTGGTAGCTTCTCGCGGTATCGGGGTCGAGGGAGAGGTTGAACTGGTCCTGCCAGCGGAAGTCGAAGCGGGCCCGCGAAAG
>DASRWK010000442.1:0-2577 GCA_035776715.1 Microvirga sp. | reverse complement strand
ATCGAAACCGACAAGGCGACCATGGAGGTCGAGGCGATCGACGAGGGCGTCCTCGCCAAGATCCTGGTTTCCGACGGCACCGACAACGTGGCCGTGAACACCCCCATCGCGATCCTGGCGGACGAGGGCGAGGACGTGTCGGCGGCCACCTCGCGCGCGCCGGCTCAGGGCGGCGGCGAGCCGCCTCCGGCGCCCGGACCGAGCGCGCCGCAGCAGGCGCCCGTTCCCGACATGCAGGCCGAGGGCATGACGGATCGCCCGGCTCCCTCCGAGCGTCCGCAGCAGACGGATCTTTCGACCCCTGCCGCTCCCTCGGTGATCACGAGCCGCACGAGCTACAATGCGATGGCGGAAATCCCGGAAGGCACCGAACTGGTCAACATGACCGTCCGCGAGGCTCTCCGCGATGCCATGGCCGAAGAGATGCGCAAGGACGAGAGCGTCTTCGTCATGGGCGAAGAGGTGGCGGAGTACCAGGGCGCCTACAAGGTGACTCAGGGGTTGCTGCAGGAGTTCAGCGCCAGGCGCGTGATCGACACGCCGATCACGGAACACGGCTTCGCTGGCGTCGGCGTCGGCGCGGCCTTCACGGGCCTGCGTCCCATCGTCGAGTTCATGACCTTCAACTTCGCCATGCAGGCCATCGATCAGATCATCAATTCGGCCGCCAAGACCCTCTACATGTCCGGTGGACAGCTGGGCTGCCCCATCGTGTTCCGCGGCCCGAACGGCGCTGCGGCCCGCGTGGCGGCGCAGCACAGCCAGGACTACTCGGCCTGGTACTCGCAGATCCCGGGTCTGAAGGTCGTCGCGCCCTATACGGCGTCCGACGCAAAGGGATTGCTCAAGAGCGCGATCCGCGACCCGAACCCGGTGATCTTCCTCGAAAACGAGATTCTCTACGGGCAGTCCTTCCCGGTGCCGAAGCTCGATGACTTCACGATCCCGATCGGCAAGGCGCGCATCCACCGCGAAGGCAAGGACGTGACCATCGTCTCCTTCTCCATCGGCATGACCTATGCGCTCAAGGCCGCCCAGGAACTGGAGAAGGAGGGCATCGACGCCGAAGTCATCGACCTGCGCACCATCCGCCCCATGGACACGGAGACCATCGTCGCCTCCGTCATGAAGACGGGCCGCTGCGTCACGGTCGAAGAGGGCTGGCCGCAATCCGGCGTGGGCGCGGAGATCGCCATGCGCATCATGGAGAACGCGTTCGACTATCTCGACGCGCCCGTGGTCCGCGTGACCGGCAAGGATGTGCCGATGCCGTATGCGTCGAACCTCGAGAAGCTGGCGCTGCCGTCCGTGGCCGAGGTCGTTCAGGCGGTGAAGGCCGTCTGCTACAGGTGAGATCATGAAAGAGCGGAAATTCGAAGCTCTCAACGTGCCGCCCGATGCGCTCGAGAAGGGCGGCGTCGAAATCCTGAGGGCTTCGGTGGTCGACGGGGCGGTGAGCATAGCGCTGCGCCGCGCCTTCGACGATCCGTTCACCTGGGGCGTGCTCCTGGTGGATCTCGCCCGCCACGCCGCCCGCGTCTACGCCATGGAAACCGACCTCTCGGAAGAGGAAGCCCTGGCGGAGATCGTTTCAGGCATTCAAGCCGAGCTGGACAACCCGAGCGACCCCGGCTCGTCGCAAGCCGTCAACTGATTGAAGATCAGGATCCAACACGCCATGCCCATCAACATCCTGATGCCCGCTCTCTCTCCCACCATGGAAAAGGGCAACCTTGCCAAGTGGCTGAAGAAGGAAGGCGATACGGTGAAGTCCGGCGACGTGATCGCCGAGATCGAGACCGACAAGGCCACCATGGAAGTGGAGGCGGTGGACGAAGGCATTCTCGCCAAGATCGTGGTACCGGAAGGAACGGCGGACGTTCCCGTCAACGAGCTCATCGCGCTGATCGCCGCCGAAGGCGAGGATGCAAGCGCTGCTGCGGTGAGCCCCTCTCCCCCAACGGGAGAGGGAAAGGCTGCGTCAGCAGCCGAGGGTGAGGGAGCGAAGGGGGAGGAAAAAGCGCCGCAAGCTCCGTCACCGGCACCGCCTCCGACACAGTCGCCGGCCCCCTCTCCGCCCGCCGCTGCCGCGGCTCCTCCCTCCCCCGCGAAGGGGGGAGGGGCGGCTGAGCGCATCAAGGCCTCGCCGCTCGCCCGGCGCCTGGCGCAGCAGCAGGGCATCGACCTCGCGACGCTCAAGGGCTCGGGCCCCAACGGGCGCATCGTCCGCGCCGACTTGGCCACTGGCGTCGCCGCTCCCGCGGCCGCTCCCTCACCGCAAGTGCAAGCAACGACTCCGGCCGCCCCGACCGCGGCGCCGGGCGAAATCCCGCACGAAGTCGTCAAGCTTTCGAACATGCGCAAGACGATCGCGCGCCGCCTGACCGAGTCGAAGCAGCAGATCCCGCACATCTATCTGACCGTCGATATTCAGCTCGACGCATTGCTCAAGCTGCGCTCCGAGCTCAACGCCAGCCTCGAGAGCCGCAGCGTCAAGCTCTCGGTCAACGACTTCATGATCAAGGCACTGGCCGTCGCCCTGCTCGCCGAGCCCAAGTGCAACGTGATGTTCACGCC
>DASRWK010000441.1:0-1747 GCA_035776715.1 Microvirga sp. | reverse complement strand
ATTCCCCCGCACCCTCGTCGAGCAGGCGCGCCATCATCTGCGCGACGCCGGGCTTGGTCTCGGGATCATGCGCGGAGCCCCCTTCGAAGATGAAGGACACTGAGATCAGCGGCACCACGTCGGATTCGACGTGCCAGGCCTCGACACCCCTTGCGGAGGTCAGCGCCTTCACGGTCGTCGGGGACGAGGACAGGGTTTCAACGGAAGCGGTCATCTTTACCTCGGAATTCAAGCAGGCGGTCAAGAGGCCGACTTCTGCAGATAGCCCGTCACCGAACGACGGGCGACGAGATAGCGCTCGGCAGCGGAAGCAAGATCTTCCTTGAGCACGGTCTCGATTTCCACCGGCCAGCGGCGTACGTCCTCGATCGTCTCCCCGATGGCGAGAGCCGAACCGTAAATGCGTGCGAGCGACGACTGGCTGTCGGTGGAGTAGATCGTTTCGGCCACCAGGCGCGTCTTGGCGCGTTCGATGGAATCGGCATCCAACGCCTCGGCCGGAATGGTCTTGAGCACCGCGTCCACCGCCTCTTCGAGCGCAGACAGCGAGACGCCCTCGGCCGGAACCGCATAGACGCAGAAGCGTGTGTCTTCCATGGAGGAGGACATGTACCAGGCTCCCGCATTCACGGCGATGCCGCGTTCCAGCACGAGTTCCCGGTAGAGATACGACGTCGGACCGCCGCCGATCACCTCGGCGAGGAGCTCGAGGGCATAACAGTCGCGCTGCGTGGCCGTGCGGCACGAAGGCACGAGATAGAGCCGCTGCAATGTCGGCTGCTCGACCTTCGGATCGGCCACCGTGATATGACGGGCGGCCACGGGCTCGGGCTCGCGCGGGCGCACTCGCACCGGGCGCTTGCCCTGCGGCGCGATGCGGCCATAGGTGG
Organism: Microvirga sp.; assembly: GCA_035776715.1. Classification (GTDB taxonomy): domain Bacteria; phylum Pseudomonadota; class Alphaproteobacteria; order Rhizobiales; family Beijerinckiaceae; genus Microvirga. The sequence continues at coordinate 857 of DASRWK010000441.1, read as the reverse complement.
CATCGGCCAAGCGGCGCACCTCGTCGGCCGTCACGTCGCCGGCAACCACGAGGATGCCGTTCTCGGGCGTATAGAAGCGCTTGTAGTAGTCGAGGGCATGCTCGCGGTTGAGCGTCTCGATCTCGTGCATCCAGCCGATGATCGGAATACCGTAGGGATGGTGCACGAAGAGCGAAGCGGCCATGGCTTCGGACAGCTGGGCGGAAGGATCGGTCTCCACGCGCATGCGGCGCTCTTCCAGCACGACGTCGCGCTCAGGACCGATCACCGATTCATCGAGCAGCAGGTTGGTCATCCGGTCCGACTCGAAATCCATCATGACCTTCAGATTCTCGCGCGCGACACGCTGGAAATAGGCCGTGTAGTCGAACGAGGTGAAGGCATTCTCCTGACCGCCGAGGCCGGACACCATTTTCGAGAATTCACCCGCAGGATGCTTCTCGGTGCCCTTGAACATCAGGTGCTCAAGAAAATGCGCGATGCCCGACTGACCGATCGGATCATCTGCGGAACCGTTGCGGTACCACATCATGTGCGTGACGACGGGAGCGCGGTGATCGGGAATCACCACCACATCGAGACCGTTGTCGAGCGTGAAGGAGGACAGGTTCGGGCCGCTGCCTTCCGTGCGCCCGAAGGACGAGGCGTCGGCTCTGAGGATGGGCTTGGAGGCAGTCTTCATGACGGTTCAACCTTGGAAGCATCAAATCGTTTCGTAGGGTGATTCCTACGGGCATAGTCCAATTGGGCGAGCACGCAAGCGAGGCAGGGCACCTTTTGGTGCGACATGGTTGCGTTTGCGGGCACAGGCAGGCTTGGCCTTGCCGGCCCCCTAGAACGTTTTCAGGCGAAGCGGG
>DASRWK010000440.1:0-5199 GCA_035776715.1 Microvirga sp. | reverse complement strand
CTCCTCTTTGGTAGTATTGCTCTGCAACAGGGCTCATTTCCCTAGTACTTTCCTTGGGTCATGAGAAAAGCGCACGCCAGATCTGCATATTTTTCATCGACGATACATAATTCAGGACGTTTCCGGGGCAGAAGAGGCCAGTCTCTGCTTTGCGGCGGCCTGCTGCCGGTCGCCTTCGTGAAGATCGGAATTATTCATAGGCATGGTCAGTCCTTGCTGCGCGGAAGGATGCGCTCGAAGCACGTACGGATCTTGCCGTAGCACTCGCAGACCGTCTCCTCGAGGCCGGCGCGGTCGGTGACGATGATGCCGCCCCGGCGTTGGCGGATCAATCCCGCGGATTGGAGCGTGCGGGTAACGATGCTGACGCTCGGACGCTGGACGCCCAGCATCTGGGCCAGGAACTCGTGCGTCAGGGGCAGATCGTCTTGTCCTACGCGGTCATGGGTGCTCAGGATCCAGCGGCAGCAGCGGGCCTCTACGCTGTGCACGGCATTGCAGGCGACAATCAGGAACGTCTGGGCCAGCAGTGCCTCCGAGTATCGGAGGAATAGCTTCCGGATCCCGGCGCGAGTGTCGAAGGCCTCCTGCAGCGGCTCGATGGGCATTCGAGAGGCGGTGCCGGTTAACTGCACGAGGTAGCGTCCCAACGCCTTATGTGTGGTGAGCGTCCCCACAAAGCCTGTGACGCCCTCGCGCCCGAACACGCCCATCTCCACAACGCTGCCGTCCTCCATGAGCGTCACCAGCGAGATCATTGCATCGTGAGGGAAGTAGGCGTGCCGGATGACCTCGCCGGCTTCGGTGAGAACCTGTCCGGCAGACAGGTTCAGCACCTCCAGATGTGGCTTCAGACACGCAAAGTCCTCGGGCGCCAGAGCTGCCAGGAGCCAGTTGGAACGGTGTTCGCTGGTTGGGACCTTCGTCATAAGGCCTTGTCCTGCGGACGCAAAACCAAACAGGCATGTTTCAGTTCCACCAGGTCGTGGAATGGTTTCGTGCTTCATCTCCTGGTCATGGGAGGGCCTGACGCGTCGATGTTGCTTGGGGTGCGCCCGCACGGGCTCGCCTTGCCGTTATCTCCCCGGAGGGTATCGTTCTTCCGGCACCCGTTGCAGGTGCTTCGTGCGCTGGCGCGAAGCCGTAGGACGGGATCGCATCCTTCGGTCGCCGCAGGAGGACTGACTGATGCCGGGTGATCCGCCCCCAGCGGATCTGATGGAGTCCCCCAGCTCCCACGTATTGTACCCGCCGCCGCTCATGGTGGGAACATGAGCGGGATACGATACGTTTGCAGGGGTTAGTTGCAAGTCGTTCTTAATTGCATTGACTTCTGCAAATAACTTGCAATAGCATTATTATCCTCGTGCCGATGCCGTGCCTCACGATTCGCCCCTGGAGAGAAACAGAATGTTCCGAACACCCTTCTCGAAGCGTCGCCTTCTGGGGTTGGCTGTCGCGCTCGCTGCCAGTGTAGGCCTCATGGGGTCTGGCCCGGCCATGGCGCAGAGCGGTCCACTCAAGGTGGTCGCCACCACCGGCATGATTGCCGACGCCGCTCGCCAGGTCGGGGGCGATCTCGTCGAGGTCAGGGCCCTGATGGGACCAGGCGTCGATCCTCATGCCTACCGCCAGACGCGCACCGACATCGTCGCCATGACCCAGGCCGATCTCGTGTTCTGGCACGGCCTCTATCTGGAGGCCCAGATGGAGGGCTTCATGCGTGATCTGGCCAAGAAGCGGACGGTGGTCGCCGTGGCCGAGGCGCTACCGAAGGACATGCTGCTCGCCCATGACGATTATGCCGACAAGTTCGATCCTCATGTCTGGATGAACCCGAACCTGTGGTCGCAGGTCGTGGTTGCTGTTCGCGACGCGCTTGTCACCGTCCGGCCCGAGGCGAAGGCCACGTTCGAAGCCAATACGGCCGCGTACCTGAAGGATCTCGCGGAACTTGCCGGTTACACGACCCGAGTTCTCTCCACGATTCCGGACGAGAGCCGTGTCCTTCTCACGGCTCACGATGCCTTCAATTATTTCGGCGCGGCTTACGGCTTCGAGGTGCTCGGCATTCAGGGGATTTCCACGGAGAGCGAGGCAGGGCTGAACCGGATTTCCGAGTTAGTGGACATGCTGGTCTCGCGCAAGATCCGCGCCGTCTTCGTCGAATCCTCCGTCTCCGGTCGCAACATCCGTGCCCTGATCGAGGGTGCCGCCGCCAAGGGCCACACCGTGACCATCGGCGGAGAGCTCTTCTCCGACGCCATGGGGCAGCAGGGCACCTACGAGGGCACCTATCTCGGCATGATCGACCACAATGCCACCACCATCACGCATGCGCTCGGCGGCGAGGCCCCGGAGCGCGGCATGCGCGGCAAGCTCTCGGCCGGAAGCTAAGGAGGATCCGATGACGCCAGCCGCCGTACAACTTGTTGCGAGAAACGGACGGGCCGTGCATGCGGCTGCCTCCGCACGCGTTCCGCTCGCCATTCAGGGATTGACCGTCTCCTATGGCGAGAAGCCTGCCGTGTTCTCCGTCGATGCGACCGTGCCGCCGGGGAGCATGGCTGCCATCATCGGCCCGAACGGCGCTGGCAAGTCGACGCTTCTCAAGGCAGCTCTCGGTATCGTGCCGGCACTGTCCGGAACCGTCACCGTCTTCGGCGAATCTCTCGCCAAGGCCCGGCACCGCATCGCCTATGTTCCCCAGCGGGCCAGCGTCGACTGGGACTTCCCGACACGGGTGATCGATGTGGTCCTCATGGGGCTCTACCGCGAACTCGGTCTCCTCCATCTGGTCCGGCGACACCATCGCGAAAAGGCGCTCGCCTGTCTCGACCGGGTCGGCATGGCCGATTTCGCCGGACGCCAGATCGGTCAGCTTTCGGGCGGCCAGCAGCAGCGTGTGTTCCTCGCCCGAGCACTGGCCCAGAATGCCGATCTCTACCTGCTCGACGAGCCCTTTGCCGGGGTCGATGCGGCAACCGAGAAGGCCATCATCGACGTACTCAAGTCGCTCAAGGCGGAGAAGCGCACGGTTGTCTGCGTCCACCACGACCTGGCGACGGTCGCGGACTATTTCGACCATGTGCTGCTCATCAACGTGCGCAAGATCGCCGAGTGGCCGGTGTCGACGACCTTCACGGCCGAAAACCTGCAAGCCACCTACGGAGGGCGGCTGGCGACGACGCATATCAATCAGCTCAAGCTCCCGGTAGCCTGAGACGATGCCGGATCCCTTCACGAGCGCTCTCCTGTTGCAGTCGGGCTACAATGCCGCGCTGGTCGCCATCGGGGCGGCGCTGCTCGGAGTCGCAGCCGGAAGTGGCGGCGCCTTCCTGTTCCTGCGCAAGCGGGCGCTTGTCAGCGATGCGGTCGCGCATGCCACGCTGCCGGGCGTGGGGGTCGCGTTCATGGTCATGGTGGCCCTAGGGGCTGATGGCCGGAACCTCCTCGGGCTCCTGCTCGGCTCCGCGCTCTCGGCAGGCCTCGGCCTACTCGTGGTCGAATGGATCACCCACAGGACGCGCTTGGCCGAGGATGCGGCTATCGGCGCGGTACTGTCGGTGTTCTTTGGATTCGGGATCGTACTCCTGACGATCATCCAGACCATGGCGCGCGGCAAGCAGGCGGGGCTTGAGGGCTTCCTGCTCGGCTCGACCGCGGGCATGCTGTTTCAGGATGCCGTCATCATCGCGGTCGGCGGGGCTTGCACCATTGCCGCCCTCGTCCTGCTGCGCCGACCGATGACGCTGGTGGCCTTCGATCCGGAGTTCGCCGCGGCGTCCGGCGTCTCCGTCCGCATGGTCGATCTGGCCATGATGGGTTTCGTCATGGCCGTCACGGTGATCGGCTTGAAGATCGTCGGTCTCGTCCTGATCGTCGCCATGCTCATCATACCCTCCGTGACGGCGCGGTTCTGGACCGACCGGACCGGGCGGCTAGTGGGCATCGCGGGCGTCATCGGCGGCGCCTCCGGCTATGTGGGTGCGGCCATCTCCGCCTCCGCGCCAGACCTGCCGACCGGACCGATCATCGTACTGGTCTGCTTTGGTCTGTTCATCGCCTCCCTCCTGCTCGCACCCAACCGCGGCGTGCTGGCCTCGATCATCCGCCGCCGACGCTTTCAGGTCCGGGTGCATCGTCGTCAGGGCCTGCTGGCGCTGGCCCGCGGCGAGCCGATCTTCGATCCGCTGACCCTTGCCGTGCTGCGCCGGGCCGGTCTGATCCGCAAGGACGGCGTTGCGACCGAGGCGGGTCGGGCGCAGAGCAGCAAGGTGCTTCGGGATGAACGGCGCTGGGAGATCGCGCGCCAGATCCACCGGGATGAGGCCGTGTCGGGCCGCTACGACGGACTGACGCCGATTGAGGCGGTGCTGACCAGGGATGAGATCGCAGAGATCGACCGCCGGATCGGCGGACCGGTGCCGGCGGGAGGAGTGGCCTGATGGGTGCCGAATTCGTTCAACTCAGTCTGACGCCGCTGGCGATCGGCGTTCTCGCCGCTGTTGCTTGTGCTCTGCCCGGCAACTTCCTGATCCTGCGGCGTCAGGCACTGATCGGCGATGCGATCAGTCACGTCGTTCTGCCCGGGATTGTCGTTGCATTCCTGATCAGCGGCACGATCTCCACCTGGCCGATGATGCTCGGCGCAGCAGGGGCGGCGATTGTGGCCGTTGTGCTGATCGAGGCGATCAAGCGGCTCGGGCGGATCGAACCGGGAGCGGCCATGGGCGTGACGTTCACGTCCCTGTTCGCCGCGGGCGTACTTCTGCTGGAGCAGAGCGATACGAGCAGTGTGCATCTCGACGTGGAGCACGCGCTCTATGGCAATCTCGAGAGCTTGATCTGGCTCTCGGCGGATGGTTGGGGTTCGCTGCTCGACCCTCAAGCCCTCGCCGATCTGCCGCCGGAACTCGTCCGCATGGCCGTGGTGACCTTGATGATTGCCGTCATGACGGCCCTGTTCTGGCGCCCCCTCAAGCTTTCCACCTTCGACGAGGGCTTCGCCAGCACACTCGGGATACCGACGGCGGCCTTGAGCCTTGGCCTCGTGGCGACGGCCGCGATAGCAGCGGTGGCCGCTTTTGACGCGGTCGGCTCGATTATTGTGATCGCGATGTTCATCTGCCCGCCCGCCGCCGCGCGACTGATGACCAATCGGCTGGAGGCGCAGGTGGCGTGGAGCATCGCCTTTGC
>DASRWK010000439.1:0-4430 GCA_035776715.1 Microvirga sp. | reverse complement strand
GCTGTCGCGGTTGATGACCGCCGTGCCGCCGGGTTCGAGCCCTGAAAAGATCTCGCCCTTCGCGTCGGCGATGCCCCAAAGTGAGGGGAAGAACTCGATATGCACCGGCTCGATGGTGGTGACCACGGCCACGTGCGGGCGAACCATTGCGGTGAGCGGCAGGATCTCCTGGGCATGGTTCATGCCGATCTCGAAGATGCCGAACTCCGTCTCGCGCGGCATGCGCGAAAGCGTGAGCGGCACACCCCAATGGTTGTTGTAGGACGCCACCGATGCGTGAGTCGTCCCCAGACGGGAGAGCGCAATGCGCATGGCTTCCTTCGTGCCGGTCTTGCCGACCGAACCCGTGATCGCCACGATCCTGGCATCCGTGCGCTTGCGTGCCGCGCGGCCCAGCTGGCGCATGGCCTCGAGCACATCGGGCACCACGATGAGCCTGTCCGAGGCAAAGGCAGGAGCCTTTTCCTCGGAGACGACAGCGCCCGACGCGCCCTTTTCGATGGCGGCGGGCACGAAATCGTGGCCGTCATGCACATCGCCCTTGATGGCGAAGTAGAGATCGCCCGGCTCCAACGTGCGCGTGTCGATGGAGGCGCCCGTCGCCTGGCGAAAGCCGCCGCCGACTCGGGCGCCGGTGGCGACCGCGATCTCTTCCAAGGTCCACAAGGGCGAATTCATCCCTGCCTCTCCGCAATAGCCGCCCGGACCTCGTCGTGATCCGAGAACGGCAGGGTCCGGTCGCCGATGATTTGGCCCGTTTCATGACCTTTGCCGGCGACGACGAGAATGTCGCCCCTTTGGAGCCCTTTCACGGCCGTTCGGATGGCGAGCGCCCGATCCCCGATCTCACGAGCGCCAGGAGCGCCCTTGAGCACCTCGGCCCGGATGGCCGCGGGATCCTCCGAGCGAGGATTATCGTCCGTCACGATGACGAGATCCGCCTTGTCGGCGGCGATGCGCCCCATGAGCGGGCGCTTACCGCGATCCCGGTCTCCGCCGCAGCCGACAATGCAGACGAGGCGCCCCTTCGTGAAAGGGCGCAGCGCATCGAGCACGTGAGCCAGCGCATCGGGCTTGTGTGCGTAGTCGACGATGCAGATGGCGCCGTCGACCTCGCCTACCTGCTCCAGACGGCCGGAGACGCCCTTGAGCGTCCTGAAACCTTCGAAGATCTCGGCGGCCCTGTCCTCCCCTTCGATGGAAAGAACGAGCCCGGCCGCCAGGAGAGCGTTCTCGACCTGAAAACCGCCAAGGAGCGGCAGGGTCGTTTCGAACGTCCTGCCGAACGCCTTTATGGTCAGAGCCTGCCTGAAGCCTTCAGGGCGGGCTTCGACAAGACGAAGCGTCTCGCCCCTGCCGCCGGTGGTGAGCGTCGTCAGGCCGCGCTTGCCGACACCCTGCCGAAACACATCCGAGTAAGGTCCGTCGGCATTGATGACGGCGGGCGCATCCGCGGGCAAGAGGGTATCGAACAGGCGCAGCTTCGCCGCCGCATAGGCCTCAGTGGTGCTGTGATAGTCCAGGTGATCGCGGCCGAGATTGGTGAAGCCAGCGGCGCTTAGGCGAACTCCGTCGAGCCGCCGCTGATCGATGCCATGGGAGGAGGCCTCCATGGCGAGGCGCGTGACGCCGTCCTTCGCGAGCGTGTCGAGAGTCCGATGCAGCGAGATCGGATCGGGTGTCGTGAGCGAACCATAGGCCGCGCCGTCCGAGGTGATCACGCCGAGCGTGCCGAGGCTCGCGGATTTATAGCCAAGAGAGGCGAAGAGCTGGCGCGTGAAGTCGGCCACGGAGCTCTTGCCGCTCGTGCCCGTGACGGCAACGACCTTCTCCGGCTGCCGCGGGTAGACGCGCGACGCCGCGAGGGCGAGCGCCTGTCGCACATCGCTCACCCTGACATAGCCGACGTTAGCAGGCATTTCGGAAGGGCGCTCCGCCTCTCCGACGATCGCAGCCGCCCCGGCGGCGACCGCCTGGGGCACGAAGCTCATGCCGTCGACCTTTGTGCCCGGCACCGCGAAGAAGACGCTGCCCTGCCCGACCTGTCGGCTGTCGGAGGCAATGCCGGTTACCGACAAGGATGCTTCCGGAAGCCCTTCGGCCTCCGGAAGCAGATCGCTCAATTCAATTGTGTGTGCCATTATCGGATGCCCCATGCGTTGAGGCGGGACATGAGTGGGAAGGGCTGCGCGGGAGGTTCGAAGCGCGGAGGAATGCCGAGCAGAGGCGCCACGCGCTCGATGACGTTACCCGTCACGGGCCCCGCATTCCAGCCCGCCGTCGAGAAGCCGTAGGTGCCCTCGACCGCCTGCGGCTCGTCCAGGATGGTCAGGAACACGTATTTCGGCTTGTCGGCGGGGACGACGGCCGTGAAAGTTGTGAGGTTCTTGTTCTTGGAATAGCGGCCGTTGACGACCTTTTCCGCGGTGCCCGTCTTGCCGCCCACATAGAAGCCGGCAATGGCGGCCGATGAGGCGGATCCTGCCGGGTTGGAAGCGTTGAGGCGCATCACGTAGCGCATGGCCTCGCTGGTTTCAGGCTTGAGCACCTGCAGGGCGTTCTTGCGGGCCTCCTCCGCATCGCGCTTGAGGAATGTCGGCTTGATGAGCACGCCGCCGTTCACGAGCGCGCCGACCGCCATGAGCGCCTGAAGGGGCGCAACGGCGAGACCGTGCCCGAAAGCGATGGTCATGGTATTGAGTTCGCCCCAGCGCGGCGGAATGATCGGCAGGGCGCTTTCCGGCAGCTCGGTCTCGAGACGCGTGAGCTGCCCCATCTTGCGCAGAAACGCCTTGTGGCCTTCGACACCGATTCCGAGCGCCATGCGGGCCGTACCGATGTTGGAGGAATGGATGAACACCTCCGGCGTGGAAAGAATGCGGCGCGTTGGGTGATAATCGCCGATCGTGAACCGGCCATAGCGCAACCCCGATCGAGCGTCGAAGGTCGAATTGATGTTGTACTTGCCGGAATCGAGCGCCATCGCGACGGTCAATGCCTTGAAGGTCGACCCCATCTCGAACACGCCGACATTGATGCGGTTGATGCGGTCCTTTTCGAGAGCTTCGACGGGGTTGTTGGGATCGTAATCGGGAAGCGAGACGAGGGCGATCACCTCGCCGGTGTTCACGTCCATGATCGCGCCGGCGGTCGCCTTGGCCTTGAACTTCGTCATGCCCTTCATCAGCTCGTCGCGCAGTGCGTGCTGCACGCGCAGATCTATGGAGAGCTGCACGGGCTTCAGATCCGCGGCAGAGATGTTGAAGCCCGCACCGTTGAGGTCCTGCAGGCCCATGCTGTCGATGTACTTCTCGATGCCGGCGATGCCTACGTTATCGACATTGGCGAAGCCCAGCACATGCGCCGCAGCCTCAGCGTTGGGGTAAACGCGCTTGTTCTCGGGCAGGAAGCCCACGCCTGGGATGCCGAGCCGATGGACCTCGGCCTGCTGGCGCGGCGTGATCTCGCGTTTGACCCAGACGAACCCTCTTTTGGTGTTAAGCTTGTTGCGAAGCTCGGTAGCGTCGAGATCGGGCAGAACGGCGGTGAGCAGCTCCACCGCCTCGTCCTTGTCGACGATGTTGCGCGGCTCCGCGAAGACGGACACCATCTTCACGTCCGTGGCGAGAAGTTCGCCATTGCGGTCCACGATGTCGGGGCGGGCCGCGGATATTTCGGAGGAAGCCGCGCGGCGCATCCCGCCGGTGTTCTCGCTCGTCACGGCGAGCTGCACGAGCCGCCCGCCGATGACGATGAAGAGCCCGGCGAAGCAGAGGGCCGCCAGGCTCACGCGCGACGTGCTTTTGTCGAGGCGCAACCGGAACAGCTCGCTGGCATAGGAGTAGATGCCCCTCCTGGACGGAGGGCTCTTCGCTTTCAGTTCGAGTTGGGGCTCGTGCAACACGGGAGTTACCGCCTCGGGGTTTGCGTCGTCAGGGTTTGGGCTACGTTGCTTGTGTCCTTCGGCGTTGCCGTCGGCCCAAGCAGACCGAGCGCTTCGAGCTTGCGGCCGATCTCATCCCCGCGTTCCGGACGATCCGGCAGATCGGACAAGCGCGCCAGCTGCTGAATTTTCAAGGGCTGGAGATCGAGGTGCTGATCGACGGCCGCCTGCAGGCGATCCGGCCGGTCGAGATACTGCCACTCCGCCTGCAGCACGGCGATGGCATCGCGCTCGCGCTGCACCTTCGATTTCAGCTTCGCCACCTGCTCGGCATAATAGAGCGTATCGTACTTGATCGAATAGGCATAACCCGCCGACAGAATCAGGGCCGTGATCGCGATGATATGGAGCAGCTTGGTCATCGCCGCCCTCCTCTTTTCTCCGCCGTCTGCGGCAGCTCGGCCAACATGGTGATGGCACTCAACGGTTCCTGCGGCGGCACGCCTGTGCGGGCGCCGGCTCTGAGCTTTGCCGACCGCGCACGGGG
>DASRWK010000438.1:0-5460 GCA_035776715.1 Microvirga sp. | reverse complement strand
TATACCGATCCCTATCGCCTCGCCCGCTCGCTCACCTTGCTGGGTGCCGCGGCGGCGGGCGTCGATGCCATCGATTCGGTGTTCACCAATTTCCGCGACATGGAAGGCCTCGCAATCGAGTGTCGCGCCGCCCGCCGCGACGGTTTCGTGGCGAAGATGGCGATTCATCCCGCCCAGGTGCCCGTCATCAACGAGGCCTTCACGCCGTCACCGGAAGCCATCGAGCGTGCGCAAGCGGTCGTCGAGGCCTTCAGGACCAATCCGGGAGCAGGCGTCGTCGGCGTCAACGGCGAGATGCTCGACCGCCCGCATCTTTTGCGCGCCGAGCGGCTGTTGCGACGCGCGGGGCAGCTCTAACCGCCCGGCCGCGTCATCGAGAACTTCGTCTCCGGCGTCGCGACGAAGTAATCGCGGTATCCCGACCGCGCGATGGGGCGCATGGCAGCGGTGTCGACGAGGCCGTCCACAATATACCGGTCGTCGATATGGACCCCGACGACCTGGCCGATCACCAGGTAATAGGACGGCTCGCCACCGCCGAGGGGCGCCAGCGGCACGGTCTGCAGCCACTTGCACTCGAGGGCAGCCAACGCCTCCGCCACGCGCGGGGGCTTCACGAGGCGCGAGGGCGCGGCGTTGAGGCCTGCATGCTCCATCTCGTTCTCGCCGCGCGGCAGGACGGCCGAGGTGGCGTTCATGGCCTCGCGCAGGTCATAGGTGGCGAGGTTGCAGACGAACTCCTTCGTCTCCTCGACGAAGGTGAGCGCATCCTTCCTCCCCGCCGACGAGAACGCCACCATCGGCGGACGCTCGGAGACCGCGTTGAAGAAGGAATAGGGCGAGAGGTTGATCTCCCCCTTCGCGCTCATGGCCGTGATCCAACCGATCGGACGGGGCGTCACGAGGGCCTTGAGCGGATCGTGCGGCAGGCCGTGGGCGTTGCTGGCGGTCTCGTAGAACATGGAGCCTTTTCCGGCGAAGTGGATACCGGTCCGCCGCAGGACGATGCGACGAACGAAACCTTTAGAACCGGGTCACGATTTCGGCGAGGTTCGGGCGGTCGCGGTCGGTCGGCTTCTCCTTGGCAGTGCCGATATGGACATAGCCCGCGATGCGTTCGTTCGGCGCCAGGCCCAGCGCATCGAGCACCCGGCGGTCGAAGCAGGCCCAGCCCGACAGCCAGGAGGCGCCATAGCCCAAAGCCGTCGCCGCGTTCAAAAGGTTCATGCACACCGCCCCGGCCGAGAGAACCTGCTCCCATTCGGGGATCTTCACATGCGGCACGGTGCGGGACACCACCGCCACCACGAGCGGGGCCTTGGAGAAGCGCTCCCGCTCCACGGCAACCTTCTCCGAATCCGCGTCCGGGTTGTCCGCCAGGAAGGCGTTGACGAGAATCTCACCCATCCGCTGCCGGGCCTCGCCCTCGATGAGGATGAAGCGCCAGGGAACCAGCTTGCCGTGATCGGGCACCCGGGCCGCGGCAGTGAGCATGGTCTCGATTTCCTCGGCGCTCGGCCCCGGCCCGCCCAGCCAGCGCGGCGGCACGGAGCGGCGGGTCAGAAGGCGGGAAAGGCTCTCATTCATGGGATCTTCATCCAACCTGAATAATGTGGAACAATCTCTGCGAATGCCCATGGACGATAAGGGCAGAAGGGCATGAGGCCTGCCTTGGTCTCGCCGCCTTGCTGCTGTTCAGAACAGGGGCGTTCCAAGACGCGATCCGTTGCACAGGGAACAAGCGGCAATGGATGTATAGGGGGAGCGCGGTGATACGCCAAGCCGGTTTCCATGCAGCGGGCCGAAGAGGCTCCCTGAGGATGGGGCCATCGCCTGCGCGCAGCGCCGCCTGAAACGCATGCAGACATTCTTGCCCGGATCCCACGATCCCATCCCGCCCCTGGCATGGTCCAGGCGCCAGACGCTTCTGGCCCTCGGCCTCATCCTGGCCGCCTGGGCCCTGGCGGCCGCCGTCTGGCCGTTGACCGGCTCCGTTGTGCCCTGGGATTCGAAGAACCAGTTCTACCCCACCCTGCGCTATCTCGGGGCGGCGCTCTCCAGTGGCGAGCTGCCCCTCTGGAATCCCTATCATTTCGGCGGCCATCCCTCGGCCGCCGATCCGCAATCGTTGCTGTTCACGCCCACCATGCTCCTGTTCGGCTGGCTCGCGCCTCAGCCCTCCATGGAGCTGTTCGATCTGGTGGTTTTCGCCCATTTCCTTCCCGGCGCTCTGGCCTTCATCCCCCTCTTCAGGCGGCGCGGCTGGCACTGGTCGGGAGCGGTGGCGGCAGCCCTCGTGTTCATGCTTGGCGGCTCGGCCAGCGCCCGCCTGCAGCATACGGGAATGATCCTGAGCTACGGGTTCTTCCCCCTGGCCTACTGGCTGCTCGAGGAAGCCTTGGACCGGCGCTCCTATCGCTACGGCGTTCTCTTCGCCGTATCCGCTACCCTGATGGTGATCGGACGCGATCAGGTGGCCTTTCTCTGCGCGCTGACGCTGATCGGCGTAGCCGCGCATCGGATCTGGTCGGCACCCCGGCGCTTCGCATACGTCCGCTCCCGCCTCGGCCTTCTCGTCCTCATGGCCCTGCTCGGAGGCGTCCTGCTGGCGGTTCCGGTCATCCTGACGATGCAGTTCCTCGCCACCTCGACCCGCCCCTCCTTCGGATTCGGCGTCGCGGCCATGGGCTCCCTGCCTCCAGAGAGCTTGGCGACGATCCTGTTCGGCAACATCTTCGGCTCGCTCCGCTGGACCTACGATTACTGGGGTCCGGACTGGCACAGCCTATCCGAGGGCACTTGGACCGACCGGGCCACGAACTATCTGTTCATCGGCACGATCCCGGCCCTCTTCCTCCTCTGGCACGGCATCGCCGGCGGCAGGATCTTCGCGCGGGACTTCCGCTTCTTCCTGATCGTCGGGCTGCTGGCGCTCTTCTACGCGCTCGGCCGCTACACGCCCGGCTTCGAGGTGATATTCGATCATCTGCCGGGCGTGAATCTCTACCGGCGCCCGGCGGATGCGACCTTCCTCATCAACATCGCGCTCGCCTTCTCGTCGGGCTATCTCGTGCATCGCTACGCCATGGAGGGAATGCCGAGCTGGAGCGAGGCCGCCCTCGGACGGCTCCGCATCGTGCTTCCGGCCCTGGCGGCTGCGCTCGCGATCGCCGCCATCGGCACCGGCGTCGTCTTCGCCATCGAGGGCGGCCATGTTCTCTCCGCCCTCTCTGACGCTGGCGGCAGCCTCATCGCGGCGGCCCTCGTCATGGCGCTTGCGGCCAAGCTGGGCGGCAGCGCGTATCGGCGGGAGGCGCTTGCTGTCGCCCTCGTGGTTCTGACCGGCACGGAGCTGATCGGCCGTCACGCGGCCTCTGCGCTGAACGCCGAGCCTGCGGAGCGCTACACCGTCTTCACGAAGCTCCCGCCGGAGCAGCTGCAGGGCCTTCAGATCCTCAAGCGGGAGCTGGCCGAGCGCCACAGGCAGGGCGAGTATCCCCGCGTGGAGATCCTCGGACTGGCCGGCTCCTGGCAGAATGCCTCCATGGTTCTCGAGATCGAGGACATCATCGGCTACAATCCTCTGCGCCTCGCCGATTACGAGCGCGCCGTCGGGCCGGGCGAGAACGCCGAGGACCCGAACCTGCGCCAGTTCCCGGCCACGTTCCGGGGCTATGAATGCGAGCTCGCGGGCCTGCTCGGCCTCGACTATCTCGTCCTCGACCGACCCGTCCAGAAGCTGCCCCGGCATTTCCCCCGCCTGGCGGACGCGGAGGTGGTCTACGGAACCGGGAAGATGTGGATCTACCGCCTCAACACGAGCGGGAGGCGTGCCTATGTGGCCCATCATGTGCAGGCCGTGGACTCGGAGGCCGTTGTGGGAGCGGACGAGTTGCCCGACTTCGATCGCGAGACGGAGGCGCTGATCGACCAGGAGAGCATGCCCCTGCTCAGGGCCCGTTACTCCCCTCTCCGCCCGGGCATGGGGAAACCCGCGAGCGAGGTCAGAATCGTCAGCTACCGGCGGAACTCCGTGACCCTGGATGTCGAGAGCGCGGAACACGGCATTCTCATTCTGCACGACATCTATTATCCGGGCTGGGAGGCCCGGGTGGACGGCGAGCGCCGGCCGGTGCTCCGAGCAAACCTGCTGTTCCGGGGTGTGGAGGTCCCGGCAGGCAAGCACCGCGTAGAGTTCGAGTTCCGCCCCCTCTCCCTCGAGAATTTGGTTGCGGCGGCTTCCGATCTCGTGGAAACCGAGGATGCGTCGATCCAGACCGCCGTAGCCGCTCCTGTACGGTAGCGGGATTTTTGAACACTTCTGATGATGACGTTACTGAACCCTCGCCTCCCGATCCTGAGCCTTCTGGCCTGCCTGACGGCAGCGGCCGCTTCGGCCCAGACCCTGACGCAGCCTCTCGGGGCGTCGCCTCAGCCCTTCGGCCAGGCGTCCCCTGGCGTGCCTTCGCTCTCGCAGACCCCTCCACCTCCGCTCGCCTCGAAGCAGGTCTCGGTCAGTGCGAGCGCCGTCTTCTCCGAGAGCAACGAGCCGATCCGCTCCGGCCTGGTCTGGCGCGTTTTCGAGGATCGGGGCGACACCTCCCAACCGAACATCGTCGCCCGCTCCGGGAGTCCCGCGCCGAGCTTCACGCTGGGGCCTGGCAACTACATCGTGCATGTGACCTACGGCTTCGCCAGCGCGTCGAAGCGCATCAGCGTCCAATCCGGCAACCTGAACGAGCGCCTCGTGGTCAGCGCAGGCGCTCTCAAGCTCAAAGGCGCCGTCGGCGAGACCCCGATTCCCGCCAGCCACGTGTCCTTCTCCGTCTATGTGCCGGAGGCCCAGAACTCCGAGGGCAAGCTCGTCATCGCCAATGCCAAGGCGAACGAGATGATCCGCCTGCCCGAGGGCACCTATCACGTGGTGTCCACCTACGGGGACGCCAACGCCATCATGCGCAGCGACCTGAAGGTTGAGGCGGGCAGGGTCACGGAAGCGACCCTCAATCACCGCGCGGCCACCGTAACGCTCAAGCTCGTGGCCTCCGAGGGCGGCGAGGCTTTCGCGGGCACGGCCTTCAGCGTGCTGACCCCCGGCGGCGACGTGATCCGCGAAGCCATCGGGGCGTTTCCGTCCGTGACGCTCGCGGAAGGCGAGTACGTTCTGATCGCCCGTCACGAAGGCAAGGTCTATACGAAGGACTTCAAGGTCGAGAGCGGTCTCGACCGGGACATCGAAGTTCTCGCGACAGACAATCCCTGAACCTTTTTCAGCCTCCCCGCATTGACCGGACACATTCGGTCGCGCCGGGCATGCGCTCGAACCTCCCGCGCATCACGTGGATTCAGCTTTCGGGTCCGATGCCGAGGCGTGACCTTGCGAGGGATGAAGCTCATGAGGATTTCAGACATCATGACCCGCAACGTGCGCGTGGTCTCGCCCGACAGGACCATCCAGGA
>DASRWK010000437.1:0-2036 GCA_035776715.1 Microvirga sp. | reverse complement strand
GCCCGCCGCAGCACTGGCCGAGATCGGGGCCAAGCGCCTGATCGACGATCCGCGCGGGCCCGCGCCCGTGCCTCAGCATCTCGCGGGCGATGTCGAGGATGAGGAATTCGAGCTGTCCGCCTCCGATGGTGCCGTGGAACGCGCCATCGGGCCGCACGACCATATGCGCCCCTACCTCGCGCGGCGCGGAGCCTTTCACATCGTGCACGCTGATCAGGGCGGCGCCGCCATGCCGCGCGATGAAATCGGCGAGCTGTCGCCAGACCCTCACCCCATCGGCCTCCCCCGCAGCGCCTCGCAGGCACGCAGGATCGCCTCGGGCGTCGCCGGAGCGTTCAACGGCACGGGCTTGGAGGGATCGAGCGAATGGATCGCATCGGCCAGCGCGCAGAAGACGCTGTTCGCCAGCATGATCGGCGGCTCGCCCACGGCCTTCGAGCGGTAGATCGTCTCCTCCCGGTTGGTGTTGGGATAGAGCGCCACGCGGAAGTCGGCCGGCACGTCGGAGGCCACCGGGATCTTGTAGGTGGACGGTGCATGCGTGAGAAGGTGCCCCTCCTCGCCGAACACCAGCTCCTCCGTGGTGAGCCAGCCCATGCCCTGCACGAAGCCGCCCTCGATCTGGCCGATATCGATGGCCGGATTGATGGAGCGCCCGACATCGTGAAGGATGTCCGTGCGCAGAAGCCGGTTTTCACCGGTGAGCGTATCGACGATCACCTCCGAGCAGGCCGCGCCATAGGCGAAGTAGAAGAAGGGGCGGCCCGTTCCCTTCGCGCGATCCCAGGTGATCTTCGGCGTCTTGTAATGCCCGGCCTCCGAGAGCTGCACGCGGGCGAGGATGCACTTCTTCGCCAGCTCGTCGAAGGGGATGCTCTCGTTGCCGATGAACACACGATCGTCGCGGAACGCGATCTGGTCCTCCGGCACGCCGTAGGCCTCGGCGGCATGGGCGATCATGCGCCTCTTGATCGCACCCGCCGCGATCTTCGCGGCCATGCCGTTCAGGTCCGAGCCGGACGAGGCCGCCGTCGGAGAAGTGTTGGGCACCTTCGCGGTCGTCGTCGCCGTGATGCGGACGCGTTCCATGGCGATGCCGAACTCCTCCGCCACCACCTGCGCCACCTTGACGTAGAGCCCCTGCCCCATCTCCGTGCCGCCGTGGTTCAGATGGACGGAGCCGTCCTGATACACATGCCCCAGGGCGCCCGCCTGGTTCATGTGGGTGAGCGTGAAGCTGATCCCGAACTTCACCGGGGTCAGCGCGATTCCCCGCTTCATGATCGGCGAAGAGGCGTTGAAGGCCGCGATCTCCTCCCGGCGCATGCGATAGCCCGAGGTCTCCTCGAGGGCGCGCACGAGGTTGTGGAGCGTATCGGTCTCCTCCACCTCCATCCCGTAGGGCGTGATATTCTGCCCCGGACGATAGAAATTGGCATAGCGCACATCGAGCGGATCGCGACCCGTCGCCCAGGCGATCTGATCCATCACGTGCTCGATGGCCAGCATGCCCTGCGGGCCGCCGAATCCGCGGAAAGCGGTGTTGGAAACCGTATTGGTCTTCAGCCGCTTCGAGGCGATGTGAACGGCGGGTATCCAATAGGCATTGTCCGCGTGGAACATGGCGCGGTCGACCACGCCGGCGGAAAGATCCGCCGAATAGCCGCAGCGGGCCAGGAGATCGACGCCGTAGCCCTGGATGCGCCCCTCGTCGTCGAAGCCGACGCGCCAGTCGCAGCGGAAGTCGTGCCTCTTGCCGGTGAGGATGAAATCGTCGTCGCGGTCGAGCCGGATCTTGCATGGACGCCCGGTCACGCGCGCAGCGAGAGACGCCGTGACGGCCCATTGCGTCGCCTGGCTTTCCTTGCCGCCGAAGCCGCCGCCCATCCGGCGGGTTTCGCATGTCACATAGGAATCCGGAATGTCGAGGACGCGGGCGACCACATGCTGCACTTCGGTGGGGT
Organism: Microvirga sp.; assembly: GCA_035776715.1. GTDB lineage: Bacteria > Pseudomonadota > Alphaproteobacteria > Rhizobiales > Beijerinckiaceae > Microvirga. The sequence goes on along the minus strand of DASRWK010000437.1, from coordinate 72 downwards.
GCTGGGTCGAGGAATAGACGTGGATGTCCCCGTCCTCACCGGGAATCGCGAAGGCAACCTGGCCCTCGAGAT
>DASRWK010000436.1:0-1812 GCA_035776715.1 Microvirga sp. | reverse complement strand
GGCGGCGATCCGGGCATCGGCAAATCGACTCTCCTGATGCAGGCCTCCGCCGCTCTCGCCAACCGCGGCGAGCGCGTCGCCTATATTTCGGGCGAGGAGGCGGTGGCGCAGGTACGCCTGCGCGCCGAGCGGCTCGGCCTGGGCCAGGCTCCCGTGGAGCTCGCCTCCGAGACCAACGTGGAGGACATCATCGCCACCTTGAGCCACGGCCGCCCGCCTGCGCTCGCGATCATCGACTCCATTCAGACCATGTGGACCGAGACCGTGGAATCGGCGCCCGGAACGGTCACGCAGGTGCGCGGCTCGGCCCAGGCGCTCATCCGCTTTGCGAAGACCACGGGCACTGCCGTCATTCTCGTGGGCCACGTCACCAAGGACGGACAGATCGCGGGTCCCCGAGTGGTCGAGCACATGGTCGATGCGGTGGTGTCGTTCGAGGGGGATACGGGCCACCATTTCCGCATTCTGCGCGCGGTGAAGAACCGCTTCGGTCCCACCGACGAGATCGGCGTCTTCGAGATGTCGGATCAGGGTCTGCGAGAGGTTCCCAACCCCTCCGAACTGTTCCTTGCCGGACGTGATCTGGCCACCCCCGGCACGGCCGTCTTCGCCGGGATGGAAGGCACGCGGCCGCTTCTCGTGGAGATCCAGGCGCTCGTCGCCCCCTCCTCCCTCGGCACACCGCGCCGCGCCGTCGTCGGATGGGACCAGAGCCGCCTGTCCATGGTGCTCGCGGTGCTGGAAGCCCATGGCGGCCTGAAACTCGGCATGCATGACGTTTATCTCAATGTCGCAGGCGGCCTCCGGATCACGGAACCCGCCGCGGATCTCGCGGCGGCGGCGGCGCTCGTTTCATCCCTCTCCGGCAACCCGCTGCCACCCGACACGGTCTATTTCGGAGAGCTGGGCCTTTCCGGCGCGATCCGTCCGGTGGCGCAGGAACAGGCCCGCCTGAAGGAGGCGGCAAAGCTCGGGTTCTCCAGCGCCGTATCCCCGGCCCCGCGCATCGACAAGAACAAGCCGGAGAAGCTTCCGATCGCAACCTCGGCGGCCGGGCATATCACCGACCTGGTGGCTGCCATCGCCGCGCGGAGACGCAAGGCATCCTGAAGCGGCGCCCTAGACCATCCGGTCTAATTGACCTCTCCTGCCGATCCTATACCACCGGTACATGAGCTTTGTCGGCGTCTGTACCGCCGCAAGAGTTCACAGGTCCTCCTCTCCCCCTGGCCTCGGCGGCTTTTGCCGGGGTCTTTTTCTTTCTCCATCTTTCTAAGCTGCCCCTCCGCCCCACCATAGGGGTGACGAATGCATCTCTTGGGGCTATACAGCCTGGCCTCGATCCGCGAATGCGGCCCTTGTCCCTGTTTCTGCGTAGGCTCGGCTCATGCCCTTTTCTGTTCTGGACCTCGTCGTCATCGGAATCGTCCTGATCTCGGCCCTCCTGGCGGCCGTGCGCGGCTTCACCCGCGAGGTGTTGGCCATCGTGGCCTGGGTCGTGGCCGCGGCCGCCGCCTGGTACCTGCACCCCACGGCCCTGCCCATCGCGCAGCAATATATCAGCAGCAACACGGTGGCGCTCGTGGCGGCCATCGGCGCGATCTTCGTGGTGACCCTGATCATCGTGTCCATCATCACGGTCCAGATATCCGACCTCATCCTCGATTCCCGGATCGGCGCTCTCGACCGTACGCTGGGCCTCTTCTTCGGCGCCGCCCGCGGCTTTCTGATCTGCGTGATCGGATGGGCGTTCCTGAGCTGGCTGCTTCAGGGCAAGGAGCCTGAGTGGGCCGTTGCCTCCAAGACCCGCCC
>DASRWK010000435.1:0-4681 GCA_035776715.1 Microvirga sp. | reverse complement strand
CTCCTCGATCCACTCCACCGGCGTCCCGGTGGGCGCGCGCCAGCTGCCGTCCGGCTGCTTGGTCAGTTCGCTCTCGTCGTAATAGGCCTCGTCACGAACCGAGTACCAGCCGGAATACTTGGAGAGGTAGATATCGCCCTTCTCCTGCATGCGGCGCCAGAGTTCCTGCGTGGAGGGCAGGTGATCGGCGTCCGTGGTGCGGATGAAACGATCGTAGGAGCAGTCCAGACGGTCGGCCATGGCGCGGAACTTCGCGGCCATTTCGTCCACGAAGGCCTTCGGCGTCGTGCTGTTCCGGTCGGCCGTCTGCTGGATCTTGAGGCCGTGCTCGTCCGTTCCGGTCATGAAGAACACGTCGTAACCGTCGATGCGTTTGAAACGGGCGATCGCATCGGACGCGACGACCTCGTAGGCGTGGCCGATATGGGGCGCACCATTCGGATACGAGATAGCCGTAGTGATATAGAATTTCTGCTTTTCGGCCATGGCGAATCCTTAAAACTCTGAAATCTCGAAAACGGCGCCGGGACGACCTTAGGCCGTTCGCCGAACAGCGTCAGCCAGATCGTCGAACAGCGTCAGGATGAATGGCCGGCGGTCGAGGTTGAACACGTCGATCTCGCGGGCCGTCCGGGAAATCTTCTCACATACCTCCACCAAAGGCGCAAGGCGTGCGGCCCCGGAGCCGGCCCGCTCGTGCAGCTTGCCCGAGACCCATCGTTCGACGGTTTCAAGCGCGAGCTCATAGCTGTCGTCCGCATCCCGTTTCGAGAGAGCTTCGGCCAAGGCATAGATCTGCCTGGTGTCTGCCTTCGGCAGGCCGTTCAGAAGTCGTGTGATCTGCTCGATGAAGGCGACCTTGTCCGCATCCAGCAGCTCGAGGGTGCGTCGGACGGAGCCCTCGCCGTAGGGCAGCGCCTGATCCAGCAATTCGCCGGGCACGTCGGCCCATGACTCGCCCAGGGAGCGAATGGCGGCCTCGATCTGGTCGTTGGCAAGAGGGCGCAGGAGAAGACGCCGGCAACGGGAGCGGATCGTCGGCAGAACCCGCTGAGGAGCGTGGCTGACGATCAGGAAAAGGGAGCGCGGCGGGGGCTCCTCGATCACCTTCAGGAGCGCATTGGCGCTCGATATCGTCAGATCCTCGGCACTGTCCACGATGCAGACCCGATATCCTCCGTCGGCCGCCGTGGATCCGAACATGTTCAGGGCCTTGCGGACCGCGTCCACGGGAATGGTTGTCGAAGCCGCCTTCTTGTCGGAGGCAGGGGCCCGCCGAAGAACCGAAAGGTTCGGGTGAGAGAGAGCGGAGACCTGGCGCGCCACGTTTGAATCGGGGGGCATGTCGAGACTGTCGAGCGACGGATCGTTCGCCCGCCGCGGATCCAGAACGGTTCGCGCCAGACGGTAGGCCAGGGTGGCCTTGCCGATCCCCTGCGGGCCGCCAATGAGCCATGCGTGATGAAGCCGGCCGCTGCGCAAGCCCTCGATGAAGGCTCCCTCCCCTTCCTGGTGGCCGAAAAAGGCGAATTGGTCCCGCGGGTGCGGGGCTCCGTCGAAACGATCGGGTTCGGGAGATTCGTGCACCTCACGCGACATCGAGAGACCTCGCGACGCGCCGGGTCAGTTCGGGGATCCGCTCCCGCAGGGTAGCCCAGATCGCCGCCTCGACCTCATCTGCGGACTGGTCGGCATTGATGACTGCGCAGCGCCGCGGGGCAGCCTTGGCGATGGCGAGGAAGGCCTGCCGCAAGGACTGGTGGAATGAAAGGTCTTCATTCTCGAACCGGTCCACCCCCTCGCCCTTTCGCGCCCGCCGTTCGCCGGCACGAGCCAGACCGGTCTCCGCCGGCAGGTCGAGAATGAAGGTGAGATCAGGTTTGGTGCCGGCGAGGGTCACTCTTTCAAGGTCGTCAATGAGGGAGGGCGCTATCGAGCCCGACGACCCCTGATAGGCCCGCGTGGAATCGGCGAAACGATCGCAAAGGACGTTCGTTCCGCTCCTGAGGGCTGGAACGATGGTCTTGTCGAGGTGATCAATCCGGGCGGCCGCGAACATCAGGGCCTCGGCGAAGGGTCCAAGAGGTTTGGCGTGCCCTGCCAGGATGAAAGAACGGATCTCCTCCGCCAACGGTGAACCGCCGGGTTCCCGGGTCACAAGCACCGGATGCCCGAGTTGCTCCAACCGGCCCTTGAGCCTCGCAATCTGGGTCGACTTGCCTGCGCCCTCCCCTCCTTCAAAGGTAATGAACCGACCCGCCATCAAATTCTTTCGACAAGACTCGAAAAGGCCCGCCGAACCCAGCCGGTTCCGAACTCCAGGAGCCCGTCCAGAGCCCGTTGGCTCAGGGTACCCTCCTGAATGTCCTCACTGGCGTAAAGCGGCATTTCGAGCGCCTGCATCTCACCACGGTTGACCTGAAGCCGGGCCACTTCGGTCCCCTTTTGGATGGGGGCCTTCAGCGGACCCGTGTAGATGATCCGAGCCGTCACCCGCTCGCCGTCTCCACGAGGCACCAGTACACGAATTGGCTTCTGGGAGACAAGCGGGAGGGAGCGTCTGCTGCCGCCGTAGACCTGAGCCTCGCCCACCACCTGCCCCTCGGCAAAGAGCTCGCGGGATTCGAAGGCCCTGAAGCCCCAATCCAGGAGCTTTCGCGATTCGTTGGCCCGTTCCCTGGCATTCTTGAGGCCGTTGACCACTACCACCAGGCGCTGCCCGTTCTGGACGGCCGACCCGATCAGGCCGTAGCCGGATTCCTCGATGTTGCCGGTTTTCAGCCCGTCTGCGCCGATATCCATGCTCAGCAGGGGATTGCGGTTCTGCTGACGAATCTTGTTCCAGGTGAACTCACGCTCGCCGAACAACTTGTAGAGATCCGGATAGGTCTCGATGATGTGAATGGCGAGTTTCGCCAGATCACGCGCCGTGGCCTTCTGCTCCGGATGCCCGTAACCGGTTGCGTTCCGGAACGTCGATTTCGTGAGGCCGATGGCGCGTGCCCGCTCGTTCATGAGGTTCGCGAAGTTCTCCTCCGTGCCGGCGATGCCCTCCGCCAGCGCAATCGCCGCATCGTTCCCGGACTGGACGATCAGCCCTCGAAGCAGGTCCTCGAGGCGAATCGTGCTGTGCACCTGAGCGAACATGGACGAGCCGCCCGAACTCGCCCCGCCCTTGCGCCACGCATTTTCTGAAATCGTGAACGTGCTGTCGAAGGAAAGACGCCCGTTCTTCATCTCGTGAAAGACGACCTCCGCTGCCATGGTCTTGGCCATGCTGGCCGGAGCGGTCAGTACATCGGCGTTTTTCTCGTAAAGAACAGCATGACTGTCGGCATCCATGAGGATCGCCGTGGGAGCGCTGGTCTGGAACGCCTGCGCCCGCGCCTCATCTGGAACACCCCAGGCGAGAACAAGGACGCCAAGGGACAGAAGGGCAGTTGCGAACAAGCGGGCAGAGAACATTTGACGCATCGTGAGGTATCCAGACTCTTCCGGTAGGAGAGCCTGAATCTGTAGCGCGTCAATCGCAAATCAACGTTACGTTAAGATAAGCTGTGCGTCACCACACGGCTGAAAATATGGGGCGGATACCTCCACCCCTCTCCCCCATTCTCAGCGAAGCACGAACTTGGATTGATCCAGATTGCTGAAGTTGCTGCCTTTTTGAAAGCCTCTCCGGGTAGCCTCCGGGGCCGCATAATACAGACCGGCGACAACAGGGCGCGACGGAGGCTGGATCTTCGCGGATGCGGAGCTCACAGTCATGCCGGGACGGGCCGCTCCGGGGATCGTACCCAGGTCGAAGGGACGCTCAGGCGGCAAGGGAACATCGTTGCGGGCCGAGAGCGTGGACGAAGCGAATTGCTGGGGAGCGTGAGGCTGAGCCTCGGCCTCGTGATCGGGGGCTCCGATACCGATCGCCTGACGCGGCGCGTTCGTGGGGCGAGGGCTCGCCTGGGCGATCATGGTTGGAGCGGTGTTCGTCAGGGCTGCCGGCTGACCGTCGGTGCGAAGGCTGGCGAGGAGGATGCGGTCGTCGCTGCCATTCGTCGAGGCGCGCCCTACGTATTCGACCCGGACCCGGGCCGTTCCCTGCCGATGGAAGCCGAGGGCCGCGGCGGCGCGCTCGGAAACGTCGATGATGCGGTTGCCGTGAAAGGGACCACGATCGTTCACGCGAACGATCATCGAATGCCCGTTCTGGAGATTCGTGACGCGCGCATAGCTGGGAAGCGGCATCGTCGTATGGGCAGCCGCGATCGAATCGCGGTCGAAGATCTCGCCGTTGGCAGTCATGCGGCCGTGAAAGTTTGCGCCGTACCACGACGCCAGCCCCTCGACCGGACGAGGCGTCTCCGTCGGAACATAGGTTTTGCCCGCTATGGTATAGGGTTTGCCCACCATGTTGCGGCCGCCGCCCTTGGGAATCGGCTTGCCATCGGCGACGACCTTCGGGCTTGGAGCAACTCCATATTTGGGATCGATCCCGCCCCGGACATTCGAGGAGCAATTGGCGACAGCCAGAGCAATGGCCGTCACGCCGGCCACACGGATAAGAGCTTGGCAGTTGACAGGCAAAAATGCCGCCCGGCCGCTATTCGCTTCAGCGCGATCACAATGCATGTTGCCTCGCATCCCCTTTATTCGCACTGCGCATGGCGGCCTCTGAACCAGCCCC
>DASRWK010000434.1:0-2543 GCA_035776715.1 Microvirga sp. | reverse complement strand
GACAATGCTAGAACAGGGCAGTCATAATCAGGAGAGAAACGCCATGCGCGAAGTCGGACATTTCATTGGCGGCAAGCAGGTTCCGGGGAAGTCGGGCCGCACCACTGAATTCTTCCAGCCCATGACCGGCGAGGTGATCGGCCGGGTCGCGCTGGCTTCCAAGGACGAGTTGCGCCAAGCCGTCGAGAACGCCAAGGCCGCCCAGCCCGCCTGGGCCGCCACCAACCCGCAGCGCCGCGCCCGCGTGATGATGAAGTTCCTGGAGCTGATCGCCAAGGAAACGGACTCGCTGGCGGAACTCCTCGCCCGAGAGCACGGCAAGACCATTCCCGACGCGAAGGGCGACATCCAGCGCGGCGTCGAAGTGGTGGAATTCGCCTGCGGCATCCCGCACCTCCTGAAGGGCGAGTTCACCGAGGGCGCCGGCCCCGGCATCGACATGTACTCGATCCGTCAGCCGCTGGGCGTCGTGGCCGGCATCACACCGTTCAACTTCCCGGCGATGATCCCGATGTGGAAGTTCGCGCCGGCCATCGCCTGCGGCAACGCCTTCATCCTGAAACCCTCCGAGCGCGACCCGGGCGTGCCGATGCGCCTTGCCGAGTTGATGATCGAGGCGGGCCTTCCCGCAGGGATCCTCAACGTGGTCAACGGCGACAAGGAGGCAGTGGATGCGATCCTCGACGATCCGGATATCAAGGCGGTAGGCTTCGTCGGCTCCTCGCCGATCGCGCAATACGTCTATTCCCGCGCCACCGCCAACGGCAAGCGCGCGCACTGCTTCGGCGGGGCGAAGAACCACATGATCATCATGCCCGACGCCGACCTCGACCAGGCGGCGGACGCGCTCATCGGCGCCGGCTACGGCTCGGCGGGCGAGCGCTGCATGGCGGTCTCCGTCGCGGTGCCGGTCGGCAAGGCCACCGCTGACGCCCTGATGGACAAGCTGATCCCGCGCGTTGAGAGCCTTAAAGTAGGCCCCTCCACCGATCCGTCCGCCGATTTCGGTCCGCTGGTGACCAAGGCGCATATGGAGAAGGTGCGCTCCTACGTCGACCTCGGCGTGCAGGAAGGCGCGAAGCTCGTGGTCGACGGCCGAAACTTCAAGATGCAGGGCTACGAGAACGGCTTCTACATGAGTGGCTGCCTCTTCGACGAGGTGAGGCCTGAAATGCGCATCTACAAGGAAGAGATCTTCGGTCCGGTCCTCTCGGTCGTGCGCGCCAAGAACTATGACGAGGCCCTGCGCCTTCCGTCCGAGCACGAATACGGCAACGGCGTCGCGATCTACACCCGCGACGGTGACGCCGCCCGCGACTTCGCCTCGAAGGTGAATGTCGGCATGGTCGGCATCAACGTGCCGATCCCGGTGCCGCTCGCCTACTACACCTTCGGCGGCTGGAAGGCCTCGGGCTTCGGCGACCTGAACCAACACGGCCCGGATGCGGTGCGCTTCTACACCAAGACGAAGACGGTCACCTCCCGCTGGCCGTCCGGCATCAAGGAAGGCGCGGAATTCTCCATTCCGACGATGCGTTGAGAACGACCATCACGGCCGGGACATCCTCCCGGCCGTTTTCGTTTGCCGGAACGCTTCCACATGTGTGGGAACGCCTCCTGCCTCCTGCGGCCGCATCTTTTGGCGGCGAACCGGGACCACTTCGCCGAAAGATGCTCTAGATCCAAAGTCGGGGTGCACGAAACGCCCCCATCATGCCGATTTAGGACCATGACCCAGTTCTCTCTGACCGAAGACCAGATTGCCGTCCGCGACATGGCCCTCGCCTTCGCGGCGGAGAACCTCGCGCCCCATGCTCTCGAATGGGACGAGAAGAAGCACTTTCCCGTCGACGTGCTGCGGGAGGCCGCCTCCCTCGGCATGGCCGCCATCTATACCCGCGACGACGTGGGCGGATCGGGCATGACGCGGCTCGACGCGGCGCTCATCTTCGAAGCGCTCGCCACCGGGTGCCCCGCCATCTCGGCCTTCCTCTCGATCCACAACATGGTCGCCTGGATGATCGACCGATACGGGTCGGAAGAGCAGCGCCAGCGCTTCCTGCCCTCCCTTTGCACCATGGAGCTGATCGGCAGCTATTGCCTCACCGAGCCGGGATCGGGCTCGGATGCGGCCGCGCTCAAGACAAAGGCGGTTCGCGACGGCGATCACTACGTCGTCAACGGCGTGAAGCAGTTCATCTCGGGCGCCGGCACGTCCGATATTTACGTCACCATGGTGCGCACGGGCGAGGAAGGCCCCTCCGGCATCTCGACTCTCGTGATCGAGAAGAACATGCCCGGCGTCTCCTTCGGGGCGCAGGAGAAAAAGATGGGCTGGAATGCCCAGCCCACCGCCGCGGTGATCTTCGAGGACGTGCGCGTTCCCGTCGCCAACCGCCTGTCGGACGAGGGCATGGGCTTCAAGATCGCCATGTCCGGCCTCGACGGCGGGCGCCTCAATATCGGCGCCTGCTCCCTCGGCGGCGCGCAGGCAGCCCTCGACAAGGCGCTTGCCTATGCCAACGACCGCAAGGCCTTCGGCA
>DASRWK010000433.1:0-7277 GCA_035776715.1 Microvirga sp. | reverse complement strand
GTATTGACCCATCTTCGGGTTCCAGCGGTGGGCCTGGTGGCCAAAGTGAGCGCCAGCTTCCAGCAGCTGACGCATCGAGAAATCAGGAAGCGCCATAGTTTTTCTCCGGTTAAGCCTCCGCGGAACAGTGGACCGGGCGTCCCGGCCACCGGGATACCTCATGGGCTCACGAGGCGGTTTCCGCGTGTGGAATGGGGGCGCATATAGGGGCAAACCGCTCGGAATGCAAGCTGGAAGGAGCCAAGCCGCAACGGGCATTGCGGACCGTATTTCCAAAGCCCTGCTCACGGGTCCGGAGCCCCCTGCCTGGGGGATCAGGGCAGGAGTGCTCCGGGGTGACTGGCCCAGTGTGGGAGGCGCACGAGGAGCGACTCAGGCCAACCTTTCTGCCGATCCAAGACTTAGAGCCTGCTGCCTCCACCGGTCCCGTTTCCGCCCCTGCCGCCGCTCCCGTTTCCACCCCTATTGCCGTTCCCGGTATCGCCTCTGTTGCCGCCTCCGCTGCCGGCATTCCCATCACGACCACCCGGGTTCGACGGATCGCTGCCTTTTACATCCGTGCTCACGTTGTCAGCAGGCTCCGATCCGTTGCCTAGCCCATTGTTGTTGCCGGGTCCCTGGCCGTTTGCACTCCTGCCGCCGGAGGTGTTCGACGCAAATTCGGCAGCTGCCGATCCTGCAGTTGGAGCCGAGCCAATGGCGGATGCAGATGTCCCGACACTGCCGGTCGCCGGAGATGTTCCGACGCTACCGGGCGAACGAGAATTGCCCTCGAAGAGACCGCCGACACCAGGGGCCTGGGACGAGCTGATCGATCCCGTCGCAATATTGCCCCGGTCCTCGTAGCCCGAACGGCGCAGAGCCTGCGGGAGAATGGCGCAACGGCAGACCTCCGCCCCCCTGACGATCCGGAGATGACAGTTGCCGTACATTTGCGGATTGGCGACCGCGGGCTGACATTGCTGACCTGACCGAAGCGTCTGAGCATAGGACACAGCCGAAGTAGTCAGGAACATGGACACTGCAGACAAAGCGAGAGCGCATGAACGCTTCATGGTTCACCTTTTCGAACTGGGATTGATGGGGAGCCTGCCGGACGGTGGGCTCAGGTGTCACGATGACGCTTCATCCGAAACAAAGTTCCGGTACTTTCCCTGGAAAATATTCTAAGCAGGCGAGGAACTGTTCGTCGGCTATTCTGCGTCTCAGAAAGATGGGCGCTTTGCCTGCTTCTCTGTTGCCTGCTCCCTTCCATCCCTGCATAGCGTACCTGAGATGGCCAACCCGGTATAAGGAGTGAAATCCTGTCCCTCTAGGGCCGAAGCTGCGAAGAGGACGATGCAGGATGACGTTGAGATCGAGCGAGCACTGGATTGCGACCGGGCGTGGAAAGCTCTTCGCCAAGGTATGGCTGCCGTCGGATAGGCGGTCCGAAACGGAAGCGGCCTTCGTTCTCTTCCACGACTCCCTGGGCTGCGTCGATCTCTGGCGGGACTTTCCGGAAAGGCTCGCATCGGCGACCGGGAGAATCGTCGTGGCTTACGACCGCCTCGGTTTCGGCAGATCGGATCCTCATCCCGGCCTCCTGCCCCCGGATTTTATCCGCAGCGAGTCGCTATCCAGCATCCCCCTTCTGCGCGAGCATTTGGGCTTGAACAGAATCGTCCCGTTCGGCCACAGCGTCGGCGGGGGCATGGCCGTGGCGACCGCGGCGCGCTTTCCCGAAAGCTGCGTGGCCCTGGTGACGGAGTCCGCGCAGGCCTTCGTGGAGGATCGTACCCTGGCCGGCATTCGGACAGCCAAGGCAGCTTTCCAGGAGCCCGGCCAGATCGACCGCCTGGAGCGGTACCACGGGACCAAGGCCCGGTGGGTCCTCGACGCGTGGATCGAGACGTGGCTTGCGCCTGCCTTCGAGCACTGGAGTCTCGATGAGGACCTGAGACAGGTCCGCTGTCCGACCCTCGCCATCCACGGCGACCGGGACGAGTATGGGTCGGAGCGTCATCCGGAGCGCATCGCCCGCCTCACCCCCGGCCCGGCCGAGCCTGTCATCCTGTCCGCGTGCGGACACGTTCCTCATCGCGAGCAGCCGGAGCGGGTGCTTCGGGAGCTGACGCATTTCCTTACAGAAAGCAGCGCCGAAACGAGGCGGTGATCGGCCATTCCCGAGTTGAGCGCTTTTCGGCGAATCGAAGATGAGAGCTGTTTGAGCGCAAGCGGAAACGGCTCTAGTTCATATGCACATCCACCACCCCGGGCACGGCCCGAAGAGCGCCGGCGATCTGGGGAGTGGCCATGTACTTGCCCGGGAGCTTCACTTCCACCTCCCGGTCGCCGTCGTCGAGAATCAGGACCAGGGAGACCTCGCCCTCGCCTTTTGCCCTCAGACGCTCATAGACGCTGGAGATGGGGCGCTCGTCGCGGAGGAAGATCCGCATGCCCTTCTGGTGCTTGGCGATGGCCTCCTCCAGGGGTTCCGCCATACCGATTCGTGCCCTCACCTCCTCGCCCTCGACGCCCGCCTGGAGCATCAGGACCACGGCCGTGCCGGGCTCCAGCACGTCGCGCAGGCGCGCAAGCCCCTCGGAGAAGATGATGGCCTCGAACTGCCCGGTCTGATCAGAGAGAGTCAGGATCCCCATCTTGTTGCCGGTCTTGGTGCGGCGCTCCTGCCGGTCGAGGACGGTGGCGGCAACCTTGCCGACCGAGTTGCCGGCCTTCACCGAGCGGCAGAAATCCGCCCAGGTCTGCACCCGGAGCTTCTGCAGGAGATCGCCATATTCGTCGAGAGGATGGCCCGAGAGGAAGAAGCCGACGGCGTCGTACTCCCGTTGCAGACGCTCGGCCGCGGGCCAGGGCTCATAGGGCGGGATGCGGAGCTGCACATCCGCCGAGGCCATGCCGCCGAACATGTCGATCATGCCGCCATTGGCAGCCTCGTAGGATTGCTGAGCAAGGCTCATCATCGCGTCGATGGAGGCGCAGGCCTTGGCCCGGTCCGGCTCCAACTCGTCGAAGGCCCCCGCGGCGATGAGGTTCTCGAGGGTGCGCTTGTTGAGCGCCTTCGGATTGATGCGGCGTGCGAAGTCGGCGAGATCCTTAAACGGCTCTTCGCCCCTCGCCTCCACCACCGCCTCGATGGCCTGGCGGCCGACGCCCTTCACGGCGGCGAGCGCATAGAGGATGGAGCCTTTGCCCTCCTCGTCGTAGACCACGTCGAACACCACGCCCGAGCGATTGATGGAAGGCGGGATCACCTTGTAGCCGAGGCGCTGCGCCTCGCGCCGGAATTCCGAGAGCTTGTCGGTGTTGTCGAGATCGAGCGTCATGGACGCAGCCAGGAACTCGACCGGGAAATTCGCCTTGAGATAGGCCGTCTGGAACGCGACGAGCGCATAGGCCGCGGCGTGACTCTTGTTGAAGCCGTAATCCGCGAACTTCGCGAGCAGGTCGAAGATCTCGTTGGCTTTCGCCTTCTCGAGCCCGCCCTTGGCCGCGCCGGACACGAAGCGCTCGCGCTGCGCGTCCATCTCGGCCTTGATCTTCTTGCCCATGGCGCGCCGCAGAAGGTCGGCGTCGCCGAGCGAGTAGCCCGCGAGGACCTTCGCGACCTCCATCACCTGCTCCTGGTAGACGATGATGCCGAAGGTCTCGCGCAGGATCGGCTCCAGCTTGTCGTGCGGATACCAGTCCTTCTTGTTGTGTTCGTCCTTGCCGAGCTTGCGGGCGCAATAGACCGGGATGTTCGCCATCGGGCCCGGACGGTAGAGCGCCACGAGGGCGATGATGTCCTCGAAGCGGTCGGTCTCCATCTCCACGAGCGCCTTTCGCATGCCCGCCGATTCCACCTGGAACACGCCGACCGTCTCGCCGCGCTGGAGCATCTCGTAGGTCTTGCGGTCGTCGAGCGGCAATGCCGACAGATCGATGTGGATGTTCTTGCGCTTGATGAGATCGACAGCCGTACGCAGGACGGTGAGCGTCTTCAGGCCGAGGAAGTCGAACTTCACGAGACCCGCCTGCTCGACCCACTTCATGTTGAACTGGGTCACGCGCATTCCGGTTTTCGGGTCTCGGTAGAGCGGCACCAGTTCCTGGAGCGGACGGTCACCGATCACGACGCCCGCGGCGTGTGTCGATGCGTGGCGATGCAGGCCCTCGAGCTTCTGCGCGATGTCGAGCATTCGCTTGACGACGGGCTCCTCCTCGATGGCGGCCTGCAGCTTGGGCTCGCCTTCGATGGCCTGCGCCAGGGTCACAGGATTGGCCGGGTTCTGCGGCACGAGCTTCGTGAGCTTGTCCACCTGGCCATAGGGCATTTCGAGCACGCGGCCTACGTCGCGCATCACGCCGCGGGCGAGCAGCGTGCCGAAGGTGATGATCTGCGCGACCTGCTCCTCGCCATAGCGCTTCTGCACGTACTCGATCACGCGCTCGCGGCCTTCCACGCAGAAGTCGATATCGAAGTCCGGCATCGAGACGCGTTCGGGATTGAGGAAGCGCTCGAAGAGCAGGCTGAAGCGAAGCGGATCGAGATCAGTGATCGTGAGCGCGTAGGCGACGAGCGAGCCGGCGCCCGAGCCACGGCCCGGACCGACCGGGATGTCGTGCTGCTTCGCCCACTTGATGAAGTCCGACACGATCAGGAAGTAGCCCGGGAACTTCATCTTGCGGATGATGCCGATCTCGAAGGCGAGACGGTCGTGATAATCCTGTTCCGTGAGACCAGGCGCGGGGCCATGCGCGGCCAAGCGCCCTGCAAGCCCTTCCTCGGCCTGCCGCTGCAGCTCCTCCCCTTCGTCGAGCGCTGCGGCATCGGCGCCCGTACCGAAGTTCGGCAGGATAGGCTTGCGGGTCCGCACGCGCGTCGAGCAGCGCATCGCGATCTCGACGGTGGCATTGAGTGCGTCCGGCAGATCGGAGAACAGCTCCATCATCTGCCGGCGCGTCTTGAAGTAATGCTCGGGCGACAGGCGTCGGCGATTGTCGTTTGAGACGATCTGGCCTTCCGCGATGGCAAGAAGCGCGTCGTGCGCCTCGTAATCCTTAGGCGAGGAAAAGAAGGGCTCGTTGGCCGCCACGATGGGAAGGCCATTGCGGTCGGCGAGCGCGATCAGCTCGCCCTCCACCATCCGCTCCTCGTCGAGACCGTGACGCTGGATCTCCACATAGAGCTGATGCCCGAAAGCGTTCTTCAGGATGTCGAGACGCGCCTGCGCGAGTTCCTGCCGCCCACCGTTGCGCAGAGCGGCATCGAGCGGCCCGGTGAATCCGCCGGTCAGCGCGATGAGACCCTCGCTGTGACTTGCGAGAACGGGCGCGGAGACGCGCGGGGATTCGCCGAGCGGCACGCCGAAATAGGCGTGGCTCACGAGCCGCATGAGGTTGCGGTAGCCCTCCTCCGTCTGCGCGAGCAGCACGATATTGGCAGGCTGCGGCACCACGCGGGCGACCGGATCCGGCTCCTCGAAGCAGACAGAGAGCTGGACGCCCGCGATGGGTTGAATGCCGGACCCGGCCATCTTTTCGGAGAACTCGAGCGCGCCGAAGAGATTGTTGGTGTCCGTGAGCGCCAGCGCCGGCTGCTTGTCGGCGATGGCGAGCTTCGCCAGCTGGGCGACCTTCAGGGCCCCCTCGAGCAGCGAATATGAAGAGTGCACGTGCAGATGGACGAAGCCGATATCCTGAAGAATGCGCGCCATGAAACTCTACTCAACGAACGGCACGCATAGTGACACGATTCTTGGCAGGAAACCCTTAAGCGGGTCGGGTGACGACTAGCTTCCTGTGAATCCCGCTGTCTGTGAATTGAGGGGGACAGGTGTGAACTGCGCGTATCAGGCGACCGGCGCAAGGACCAGAGCCCAGATTGCCACGGCCGATCCGAACACGAAGAGAGAGGTGATTTCAGCGGCGGTTTCGATGATGATGCGAAGCATGTCTGATCTCCTGTTCTCGATGTGTTCATTTATGTTCGCTGAACGTTCCATGTAAAGAGAATGCGGGAACTGCTGTGGAGACAGGGTGAATCGAGCATTAAGGAGCCCGGGAACCCGTGGCGTCCGCCGGTCACGGCCGCACTTGCCGCGATCATCCATGATTTTGAAGGACGGTGGATAAGACGTGGATACCCGGCACAGAACCGGACACAACGAAGAGGTTGCCTTTCCCGGCGGGAGGCAAGCGGAGGTGACGGGCAGCCATCGCGAAGCGCCTCATCGGCGTCCCTCTTCCCGGTGCTCGAAGGCCCGGGATGACCTGGCGGTGTTTAAGGCAGCTGGACGATCAACCCGTCCCGGATGGTGACGCGACGGTCCATGCGAGCGGCCAGATCCATATTGTGCGTGGCGATCAGCGCCGCGAGGCGCGAGGCGCGCACGATGGCCACCAGGGTCTGGAAGACGCGGTCCGAGGTATGCGGATCGAGATTCCCGGTGGGTTCGTCCGCGAGAAGCAGGCGCGGCGCGTTGGCGACCGCGCGAGCGATCGCCACACGCTGCTGCTCACCGCCGGAGAGTTCGCCGGGACGGTGCTTGAGGCGCTTGCCGAGTCCCAGGAAGGTCAGGAGCTGGTTGGCCCTGTTCTCGGCCTCCGCTTTCGGCAGGCCGCGAATGAGCTGAGGAATCACCACGTTCTCGAGAGCGGACAGCTCCGGCAGCAGATGGTGGAACTGATAGACGAAACCCAGCTCCTCGCGACGGACGCGCGTGCGATCCTTGTCGCTCATGTGCGAGGTCGGCTTGCCGCCCACATAGACCTCGCCGCCATCGGGCTTCTCCAGAAGGCCCGCGACGTGCAGAAGCGTGGACTTGCCGGTGCCGGAGGGCGCGATGAGGGCCACGATCTCTCCCGGCCAGATCGCGAGCTCGGCCCCGCGCAGCACCTCCAGAAAGGTGTCTCCCTGGGGATAGCGGCGCTCGACTTGAGAAAGGTGGAGGGCGGGCTGGGTTTGTCCGGACGCCATGATCAACCGTAACGCAACGCTTCGACGGGATCGAGCTTCGCGGCCCGCCAGGAGGGATAGAGGGTCGCAAGCAGCGACAGTACCATCGCCATGATGAGGATTGTCGCGACCTCTGTCGGATTCACGTCAGCCGGCAGGCGGCTGAGGAAATAGAGTTCCGCCGGGAACAGGTTGGTATTCGTGAGCCGGGAGATGAAATCGCGGATGTGCTCGACATTGAGGGCGAGCAGCAGCCCGAGCCCGAAGCCCGCGAGGGTGCCAACGATGCCGATGGACGCGCCGGTGATGAGGAAGATGCGCATCACCGCGCCCC
>DASRWK010000432.1:0-5170 GCA_035776715.1 Microvirga sp. | reverse complement strand
GCCGAGCGTGGCCTTGGCGGCTTCACCCTGGCCGATGCCGCCAAGCTCGTGGGCGTCACGCCTGCGGCCCTGTATCGCCATTTCCGGGGCCGCGAGGCCCTTGTGGCGGAGGTTGCCTTCCGTGGGTTCGACGAACTCGCGAAACGACTCGGAAAGGCCCTCCAGAGCGAAGGAACGGCCCTGGAGCGCTTCACTCGCATGGGCGAGGCCTACCTCGCCTTCGCGGAGCAGGAGCCGGGCTTCTACGCTGCCATGTTCTCGGCCAAGCCGGTGGAGAGCGATGGCTGCGGCCCCTGGGTAAAGGGAGGTGCGGAGAAAGTTTCGGACGGCTCCCGATCCGCAGGCAATGCCTTCGATTATCTGGTTCAAGCACTGTCGAAGACTTTCCCGGAGGGCTTTCAGGGGGTCGACACCCGCTTCATCGCCATCGAGGTCTGGGCCCTCTCACATGGGATCGCGACCCTTGACGCCGCGGGGCAATTGCCGAAGGGACCAGGCCTGCCGGACAAGTACGAGCTGCTTCGTGCCGGCGTCCTGGCCCTCGTCCACGGCGCCCTGAAGGGGAAGGCGCAGACGACGGCCCGCTGACGCTCTCAGGCCAAGCCCGCGTCATGGTTTCCCCCGCGTCCAAAAATTCGAACGCTCCTCCCTTGAAACCGCCAAAATCAATCCGCATGTTAATGTTGTTAGCATTAACATAGCGAGACCCACCGATGTCTGACTCTGCTTCAACCGCCTGGAATCAGGGCCCTCACGCGGGACCTTGGAATGCCGGCGCTCACCGTCGCTGCGGGCGCTCCCCCCGACGCGGTCTGGAGATCGTCGCAATCATCCTGGGCTTCATCTTTGCCTGGCCGCTCGCGCTGGCCTACCTGGTGTGGAAAATGTGTGGATATCCGAAATACGACGAAGCGAAGGCGTTCTTCCGCGACACTGTCGGCCGCGCTGCCGAGGATCTGTTCGGATCGCGCCGCTCGGCCGGCGGCTTCGCCTATGCAAGCTCGGGCAATGCGGCCTTCGACGAGTATCGCCGCAGCGAGCTGGAACGCCTCGAGGAAGAGCGCCGCAAGCTCGACGAGGAGGCCCGCGCCTTCCGCGACTTCGTGGAAGAGCTGAAGCGCGCCAAGGATCGCGAGGAGTTCGACGCCTTCATGGCCAAGCGTCGCGGCAACGGCCCCACGAACGTCTGACTCCAAAGCAGGTGAAGCGCCCTACGGGGCGCTTCCTCATGCCGAGAAATCATATGACGTCCGGCCGGGCTTGACCCGGCCATCCACGTCTTGAGCGGGTAAAAACACAGGCCCGCGCCAAGTGCGGGCAGACGGCAGGACCCGCTAAAGCATCGGACGTGAAAAGTGGATCTGCACCTTTGGGAGCCATCCGATGCTCCAGGCCTTTAAGACACGCATCGTTTGGCGCGAAAAACCGGGGCCACTTTTTCGAACGATGCGCTAGATCCTCTTCAAACACCCCGTTGCGAGCTTCAGGAATGCGCGCGCCCGGTGGGACAGGCCTTCCGGCTCCGGCCTCGCCCAATTGATGCCGTGCTTTTCCTCCGACGACAGCTCGCCGAAGGTCTGAGAGAAGCCCTCCGGCTGGAACATGGGGTCGTAGCCGAAGCCCTTGTCGCCGCGCGGGGGCCAAACAACTTCTCCGAACACGCGTCCCTCGAAGAGCTCCTCGTGTCCGTCGGGCCAGGCGATGACGAGAGCGGACACGAAATGAGCCCGCCTGTCCGTGGCCTGGCGCTTCTCCAGCTCACGATGCACACGCTCCATGGCTGAGCGGAAATCCCTATTCGGGCCGGCCCAATCCGCCGTGAACAATCCTGGCGCACCATCGAGCGCATCGACGCACAGGCCGGAATCGTCGGAGAACGCAGGCAGGCCGGTCGCCTTGGCGGCGGCGTGGGCCTTGATGGCGGCGTTCTCGGCGAACATGTGCCCCGTCTCATCGGGAGCGGGCAGACCGAGTTCGCCCGCGGATACGGCTTCGACCCCGAAGGGGGCCAGAAGCTCCTGCATCTCGCGCAGCTTGCCCGCATTGTGGGTGGCGATGACGACCTTGCCCGTGAGAGGACGGTGCTGCATCACGACACCGCCTTCTTCTGCAACTCGACGAGCTGGGCCACGCCTTCCTTGGCAAGGCGCAGGAGGCTCAGGAACTCGTCCTCCGAGAAGGGCTTGCCCTCCGCCGTGCCCTGCACCTCGACAATGCCGCCCGAACCCGTGATGACGAAATTCGCATCCGTCTCGGCAGCGGAATCCTCCACATAGTCGAGATCGAGCACCGGCTGCCCCTGATAGATTCCACAGGAAATGGCGGCCACAGGCTCGCGTAGCGGGTTGATGGAGATGATCGAACGGTTCTGCATCCAGGTGAAGCACTCGTGCAAAGCCACCCAGGCGCCGGTGATGGAGGCGGTGCGGGTGCCGCCGTCGGCCTGGATCACGTCGCAGTCGAGCACGATCTGGCGCTCGCCGATGGCGGGCAGGTTCACCACCGCGCGGAGCGAGCGTCCGATGAGGCGCTGAATTTCCTGCGTGCGGCCGGACGGCTTGCCGGAATTCACCTCCCGCTTGGTGCGCTCATGCGTGGCGCGGGGCAGCATGGAATATTCCGCCGTCACCCAGCCCCTGCCGGTGCCACGCAGCCAGGGCGGGCCTTTCTCCTCGAGCGAGGCGGTGCAGAGTACCTTGGTATTGCCGAAGGACACGAGGCAGGAGCCCTCCGCATAGCGCGCGACGCCGCGCTCCAGGGTAACAGGACGCAGTTCGCCAGGGGCGCGGTTGGACGGTCGCATGATCGTGATCTCCTGAGGCATGTCTGGGTGCCTGTTTGAAGCCAGAGCGCGCTTAAGGCAAGGTCAAGCCTTGCCGAAAGCCTCTCCCGTCCGCACATAATGCGGACTTGCAGGGTGGAATTATGAAAGCGTAGAACCCCTTACATGCACGCAACCGGTCCCTTCTCAAATCTCTCGGACACCCGCGCCATAGCGGAGCTGAACGACCGATCCCGCGAGATCTTCCGCCAGATCGTCGAGAGCTATCTCATGACCGGCGAACCTGTCGGCTCGCGCCATCTCTCCCGCATCCTGCCGATGGCGCTCTCACCGGCCTCGATTCGCAACGTGATGGCGGATCTGGAGGCGGCGGGCCTGATCTTCGCGCCTCATACCAGCGCCGGGCGGTTGCCGACGGAAGTCGGCCTGCGCTTCTTCGTCGATGCCATGCTGGAGATCGGCGACGTGTCCGCCGACGAGCGCGCCCGGATCGAAGCCCAGATGCGGGCCGCCGCCAGCGGCCACACCATGGAATCCGCCTTGGCCGAGGCCTCGGCCTTGCTGTCGGGCGTCTCGCGAGGCGCGGGCGTGGTGGTGACGTCGAAATCGAATGCCCGCCTGAAGCATATTGAGTTCGTGCGGCTCGATCCGACCCGTGCGCTCGTGGTACTGGTGTCAGAAGACGGCTCGGTCGAGAACCGCCTTCTCGATCTGCCCGCAGGTCTGCCTGCCGGTGCGCTGACGGAGGCCGGGAACTTCCTCAACGCTCGCATCCAGGGCAAGACGCTCGGCGACCTCAAGCAGGAGATCGTCTCGCGCCGCGAGGAGATGGAGCGTGCGCTGGACGCGCTCACCGCCAAGCTCGTCGAGGCGGGACTGGCCACGACGGTAGGCTCCGCGGAATCGCGTCACCTCATCGTGCGCGGCCAGGCGAACCTCCTCGACGACCTGAAAGCCGCGGAAGACCTCGAGCGCATCCGTCTCCTCTTCGCGGATCTCGAAACGCAAACCGACGTCATCGACCTGCTCAGCCGCGCGGAAGGCGGCGAAGGTGTGCGCATCTTCATCGGATCGGAGAACAAGCTCTTCTCGCTCTCTGGTTCCTCGATGATCGCCGCCCCCTTCCGTGACGGCAATCAGAAGATCGTCGGCGTTCTCGGCGTGATCGGCCCGACAAGGCTGAACTATGCGCGCATCGTGCCGATGGTGGATTACACCGCCAAGGTAATCTCGCGCATTCTTGAACGGGGACGCTGAGCGTCAAGCTCGGGTTTTGCGCTTCTGCGCGCCCATGCCCGCCGGGCCTTGAAAATCAAGCGTCGGGCGCCGGATCTGCCGAGGTGAAGCAGCCGTGCCCCTCTTCGCGAGCCCGCAGCATATTGCCTCGAATAGGAAACCATCTCATCCCCACGCGTTAAACCTCCGGCCCGCCAATGCGGCCCATTTTCCCATCAGCTGAGGAGGTTTCTGTGAAGACATTTTCGATTATCGCCAGCGCCGGTCTCATGGTGCTCGGAACTATCGGCCTTGCGCAGGCTCAGGTCAGCGGAACGCCCAATTCGCCTTTCCCGAATGCCGCTCCGCATGAAATCCGCACGATCAATGGCGTGCCGTGCCGCACGGTCCTCGATCGTGAGAGCGGCCAGCGCGTTCCGGTGCAGTGCGCCGGCCCGGCCGGCATGATCGGCATGGACCCGATGTCGACGGGCAGCATCCTCGTCGGACCACCGGCTGGTGGAGCCGCTGTCTCGGGCACTCCGACCTCTGCCTTCCCGAATGCCGCTCCACATGAAATCCGCGTGATCAACGGCGTTCCGTGCAGAACCGTCCTCGTGCAGGGCACGAACGAGCGCGTTCCCGTCGAGTGCGCTCGCTAGAGCCTCGGGCCCAAAGGTGAACTCCACTTTTGGGACCAATCCGATGCTCGTTCCTTGGAGAGCGCATCCTTGGGATGCGCTAACCGGCCTCATTCAAAGCACGACAAGCGCGCTCGCTAGCCTCGCGCTTGTCGTGCCTTGGGCCGAAGCAGCGCGTAGAGCAGAAAAAGCCCCGCGAGCATCCCTCCTGCCAAGCTCGGCGCCCGCCAGTCGCCGGTTGCGGCTCGCACGATCACGAGGCCGGCGCAAACGAGAGTGCCGAGGATCGGCAGCACCAGCGGAATCTCGAAGCGCCCGCGCGGTTCTCCGTCACGATTCTTCAGGATCACAAGCGCCCCGTTGAGACATGCAAAGACCGTAAGCAGCAGCAGCACGGTCGCGGAAGCAAGCTGGGCGATAGTACCGATGACGGCGAGCGGAGTCGCGATGGCGAACAACGTCAGAATGGCGAGATGCGGGGTGCGCCGCCGCTCATGGACCCGTCCAAGCCAGGCCGGCAGCAATCCCTGAT
>DASRWK010000431.1:0-5347 GCA_035776715.1 Microvirga sp. | reverse complement strand
AGCACCACCATGGCCTGATCGAGGCGGCGAAGCGCGCCTTCGCGACCCGCGACAGGGTCGTGACCGATCCGCGTGAGCTCACTCTCGATCCGGCCTCCTTCCTCGCGCCAGCTTGGTTCGAGAAGGAGGCGGCGACGATCGAGGCGCGCCGCGCCGCGCCCTATCCGCCGCGCCCGGCCGAAGGCGACACCATCTGGATGGGCTGCATCGATCAGGACGGCCTGGCGGTCTCCTACATCCAATCGGTCTACTGGGCCTTCGGCTCCGGATGCGTGCTGCCGGCCACCGGTATCCACTGGCACAATCGCGGCCTCGGCTTCTCGCTCGACCCGAGCAGCCGGAATCCGCTGGAGCCGGGACGAAAGCCCTTCCATACGCTCTGCCCGGGACTTGCCGTGTTCGACGACGGACGCGTGCTGTCCTACGGCACCATGGGAGGGGAGGGGCAGCCTCAGATCCTGGGTCAGATCTTCACGCGCTATGCCGATTTCGGCATCGGCCTCGCCGATGCCGTCGATGCGCCGCGCTGGCTCTTCGGCAAAGCCTGGAAGGCTCCCGCCGCAACGCTGCGGGTCGAGGACCGTTTCGATCCAGGCCTCCTGCGCGCGCTCTCGAGCTATGGTCATCCGGTCGAGGAGCTGGGCAAGCCCTATGCGGATGCCATGGGGCATGCGGGCATGCTCGTGAGGCACCCGCGCAACGGCCGCGTCGAGGCCGTGCACGATCCGCGCTCGGATGGCGGTTCGCTGGGGCTCTGACCGGCCTCGCGCCGCGCTCAGCTCACGCCCATGTAGCGGCCGGGCTTGTGATTGGTCGCGATGACGAGATTGATCATCATCGTCGCCAGGAGCGAGAGCGCGAACTGCTCCATGCTGATCACGAACAGGGAGGCGAGCAGGATCAGGCCGTCGACGGCGAGCTGGACGTACCCGGCGCGCAGGCCGTAACGCTCCTGGGCGTAGAGGGCGAGGATGTTCACGCCGCCGAGGCTCGTCCGATGGCGGAACAGGATCAGCAGCCCCAGCCCGATCAGAATGCCGCCGACGACGGCCGCATAGATCGGTTCGAGATAGGCGATGCCGATCCAGACGGAGGTCAGCTTGGTCAGGTAGGAGACCAGCAGAACGGCCACAAAGGTCCGGATCGTCAGCTTCCAGCCCATCCGCAGGATGGACAGCGCGTAGAAGGGCAGATTCACCACGAGGAAGAGCGGCCCGAACTCGAGGCCGGACGCGTATTGCAGGAGCAGCGCAAGCCCGGCCGTGCCGCCCGTGAGCAGCGTGGCCTTCGACAGGAAGGCGATGCCGAGGGCCACGACCAGGGTGCCCGTGAGGCCGGCGACGACATCCTCGTACAGGCGATGGGCATGGGTTGGCGATGTGACGGACGCGCTCAAATTCCGACCTCCGAAAGACGGCCCGCTATAGCTGTCCTTCGCAGGTGCAGCAATGCACGGGAAAACAGGAGCGCGTCATCAGCTTTGCCCCTGGCGCAACCCTCCCGCAGGCGCTCAGAAGATCCCTGCCGTGCTCCAGAGGCCCATGAGCAGGTTCGCCCCCAGCACAAGGACGAAGGCGGCGGCCAGCAGCTCGAGCCCGGCGACGGCGACGGCGCCCATGGCGCCACGTCCGCCCGCCACCCTCAGGGCCAGGGTCTTGGCGAAGACCGCGACCGCGGCGATCGCGCTGGTGGTGAGCGCAGTGCCGAGAGCCATGGCGAAGGTGGCGGCGATCCCAGCCGCGAAGAGACCCTGGGCGAGGGAGAAGACGAGCACGATCAGCGCTCCCGCGCAGGGACGGATGCCTGCGGCGAGGGCTACGCCCGCCATGTCCCGCCAGCGGGTGAGGCGGCTGATCTCCTCAGGCGGCGGCATGTGGACATGGTCGCAGCCATCCTCCTGAGCCGGGGCCAGAGGATTTCGCGCGAGCGCCAGGACGCCCAGCACCTTGCCGCTCTTGCGCCATGTGATCACGAGTCCCAACAGCGCGACCGCGATAAAGCTCACGAGCTCCACGTTCATGGCGAGCTTGTTCATGGTTGAGGCGGTCGCGCGCAGGACGAGGTTGACCGTGCCGACGATGAGGATAGCGACCGTCGCCTGCACGAAGGCTGCGGCGAAGCTCAGGATGAAACCTTTGCGCAGCGCCCTCTCGTCGGCCACCAGATAGGCCGAGATCACGCTCTTCCCGTGCCCTGGTCCCGCCGCATGAAAGACCCCGTAGGCGAAGCCGACGGCGAGGAGCGACCCCAGGGCGGCGCCGCTCTCCTTCATGGCGTGCACGCTCGCTCGAAGGCTGGCGTAGAAGCCGGATTGCACGGACAGTAGCCAAACACCGAAATCGCCCGCCGGCGCAGCCTCACGAATGCCCATGCCGAAGGGGCTGCGCGGGGCAGGCGCCTCAATAGGGCCGAGCCAGAGCGCGAGCAGCCCCATGGCGGCCGCCACGAATGCGGTTGCCAGGACCATCAGGACAAATCTCTGCCAGAGCCGCGTCTGACCGGAGGCGGAAGAGACGAGCGGAGCGGACGTTACGGACATGCAATGATCGCCTTGTTCGAATACTCAACACTGAAATTCGCGCCGGGCGGCGCCGCCTGGATCGCGCCCTCATCCTGAAGAATCTGCAGCATCGCGGCATCGAGCGGCTTGGCCTTGGCGATGTTCGTGACGCAGCCCTGTGGGGCGTTGGCCAAGGTCACGGAAGTTTGATCGGTGAGACTGAAATAGACAAAGAAGGTCGGGTCGTCGATCTCGATGGCCAGGATGCCGGTCATCGGAGCGGGATTCTTCAAAGGCAGCAGGAACGTCATTGTGACCTGATTTTGGCTCATGGTCATCCGGGCGTCCCGCGGGTCGGCGAAGGCCTGCGGCTTCCCGTGGAACTTCAGGGTCGTGAAATAGTCGAAATCGGAGAGGCTGGCCGCATTCTCGTCGGCGAGTTCCTGCAGCTCCTCCGGCGTCAACCTGCCGTCGCCGTCCTTGTCCAGCCCCTGCGTGACATAGGCCGTATAGGCTTCGTCGAAAGTCCATTCGTGACGAATGCCCGTGACCTTGCCGTCGGGGGCGAACACCACCTCGGCCCTGGCGGTGATCCACACATGGGGGTGCGCAAGGGCCGGAGCGCTGAGCCCTGTCAGAAGGAGCAAGAGGCAGAGGATGGGACCAAGGCGGATGTTCATGCGTTGACTTCTAAAGCGACGCTTCCGGGATCTCCGGAAGCCGAACCAGGATCTAGAGGCTTCACGGTTAATGGAGGCGAAACGAAGGCTGCAGGCCGGACCGCTCGATTGACGTGACTCGGTCGTTATGTCAGCATTGCTGACGTAATTAGTGAAACCAGCAAGAACCGGGACAACCGGCGAGCGGGGGCAGAGGGCTCCAAGGAGGAACGGCATGGCCGCAGGTCATGTGGCGCTTCGTAGCGTTACGCTCGACGATAAGTACGATCTCACGAAGGATCACGTGTTCATCACGGGCACGCAGGCCGTCATCCGCATGCTGCTGATGCAGCGCGAGCGGGACAGGCTGGCGGGTCTCAACACGGCCGGATTTGTGTCCGGCTATCGCGGCTCCCCCATCGGCGGCCTGGACCAGAACCTTTGGCGGGCCAGGAAGTGGCTCGAGCAATCCAACATCGTCTTTCAGCCCGGCCTCAACGAGGAACTAGCGGCCACCGCCGTCTGGGGTTCGCAACAGGCCGAGATCCGCGGCGACGGCAAGTATGACGGCGTGTTCGGCCTCTGGTATGGCAAGGGCCCTGGCGTCGACCGTTCCGGCGACGTGTTCCGCCACGCCAACATGGCGGGCTCCTCCAAGTACGGCGGCGTGCTCGCCCTCATGGGCGACGACCACACGGCGGAATCCTCCACCGTCGCGCACCAATCCGAATTCCACTTCGTCGACGTGATGATCCCGATCCTGAACCCGGCGGGCGTTCAGGAGATTCTGGATTACGGCCAGTACGGCTACGCCATGAGCCGCTTCTGCGGCACCTGGGTGGCGTTCAAGTGCGTGAAGGACAACATCGAGTCCACCGCTTCCGTGGACGGGTCGCTCGACCGCGTGAAGATCATCATGCCCGACGATTTCGTCATGCCGCCGGGTGGGCTCAACATCCGCAGCCGCGACGGGGTTCTCGATCAGGAGGCGCGGCTTCAGGATTTCAAGCGCGATGCCATGCTGGCGTTCGTGCGCGCCAACAACCTCAACCGCATCGTTCTGTCGGGCGGGCGCAATCCGAAGATCGGAGTGATCACTGTCGGCAAATCCTATCTCGACGTTCGTGAGGCGCTCGACGAGCTCGGCCTCGACGAGGTGAAGGCGAACGATATGGGCCTTCGCCTCTACAAGGTCGCCTGCCCGTGGCCGCTCTCGCAACGCGAGCTGCTGGAATTTGCGCAGGGGTTGGACAAGATCATCGTGGTCGAGGAGAAGCGCTCGCTGATCGAAGTGCAGGTGCGGGAGGAGCTCTACGGAACCGCCAACCAGCCGCTCTGCATCGGCAAGAAGGACGAGAGCGGCAATTGGCTCTTCCCGGTCAAGGGCGCCCTCGATCCCAACGACATCGCCATCGTGATCGGCGAGCGGCTGCTCGCCTATCACAACAACGACGACCTGCGCGGCCGCGTGGCGCGACTTCGCCATGCGCAGGAGGTGTTGAAGGTCACCGGTGACGTGGCGACCCGCGTGCCGCATTTCTGCTCCGGCTGCCCTCACAACACCTCCACCAAGGTGCCCGAGGGCATGCGGGCCTATGCGGGAATCGGCTGCCACTACATGGTGCAGTGGATGGACCGCTCCACGGACGGCTTCACTCAGATGGGCGGCGAGGGCGCGAACTGGATCGGCGAGGCGCCGTTCTCCGAGCGCGGACACGTGTTCCAGAACCTCGGGGACGGCACCTACAACCATTCAGGCGTTCTGGCCCTGCGGTGGGCGATCCACACCAGGACCAACGTCACCTACAAGATTCTCTTCAACGACGCGGTCGCTATGACCGGCGGGCAGAAGCACGAGGGCGGGCTCACCGTCGACATGATCGCCCGTCAGGTGCGGGAAGAAGGCGTGGAGCGCATCGCGCTCGTCACCGACGAGCCGCACAAGTACCCGAAGTCGATCCGCTGGCCCGCGGGCATGACCATTCACCACCGGGACGAGCTGGACGCCGTGCAGCGCGAGCTCTCCGGCGTGCCCGGCACCTCCGTGCTGATCTATGACCAGACCTGCGCGTCCGAGAAGCGCCGCCGGCGCAAGCGCGGCACGTTCGCCGACCCGGACAAGCGCGTCATCATCAACGACCTCGTCTGCGAGGGCTGCGGCGACTGCTCCGTCCAGTCGAACTGCGTC
>DASRWK010000430.1:0-9429 GCA_035776715.1 Microvirga sp. | reverse complement strand
ACTAAACGTCACGTCAGAACGTGGTGCCGCAGACGGTAAAGCCGGTTTCCCCAAGGGGCAAGCATCCGCCCTCGGATTGATGTTGACCCCTTCGGAAGAGCCGTGGCAAGCCGCTGAAGGGAGGCCGTGCTCCTCTGGGGCTCCCCTTGCCGTGGCCCGATGCATACGGGTCATGCCCTCGCAGCTTGGCAGGAATGCTGGCGGCGGCGGCGACGGCGCCATTATATGAATGCAGATTGTCGGCCGATTACACACGGAGACCACGCCATGCCCCCATTCGATGTCGATCTCTTTGTCATCGGAGGCGGGTCAGGCGGCGTCCGCGCCGCCCGCATCGCGGCGGGCTACGGCGCAAAGGTGATGATCGCGGAGGAGTATCGGGTCGGCGGCACCTGCGTCATCCGAGGGTGCGTGCCGAAGAAGCTCATGGTCTATGCCAGCCGCTTCGCGGACGATTTCCACGACGCGGCGGGCTTCGGCTGGACTGTCGGGGAGCCGAGCTTCGACTGGGCGGCCCTCATCCGCAACAAGGACAAGGAGATCGACCGGCTCGAGGGGATCTACCGGACCAACCTCGAAAAGGCTGGCGTCGAGATCGTCGACAGCCGGGCCGTGATCGAGGACGCGCATACGGTTCACGTTCTCAAGACGGGGGTCCGCATCCGCGCCCGCACCATCCTGGTGGCCGTCGGGGCCCATCCGACGATGGAGCCGGCCATCCCCGGCGGCGAGCTCGGCATCACCTCCAACGAGGTCTTCCATCTGCAGGAGCAGCCAAAGCGCATCATGATCGTGGGCGGCGGCTATATCGCCGTGGAATTCGCCGGAATCTTCTCGGGACTGGGCAGCCAGGTGACCCTGGTTCACCGGGGCGACAAACTCCTGCGCGGCTTCGACGAGGAGGTGCGGGACGCCCTGGGCGAGGCCTATGCCCAGCGCGGAATGAACCTTGCCCTCAAGAAGACCATCACACGCCTGGACAGGACGGCGGACGGCATCGCCGCGACCCTGTCGGACGGCTCCGTCGTGAGCGTCGATCAGGTGCTCGTCGCCACCGGCCGGCGCCCCAACACCCGGGGGCTCGGGCTCGAGAAGGCGGGGATCACCGTCGACGAGGTCGGGGCGATCCCGGTCGATGCCTATTCCCGGACGCTTATTCCTTCGATCTATGCCGTCGGCGACGTGACGAACCGGGCCAATCTCACGCCCGTCGCCATCCGTGAGGGCCATGCCTTCGCGGACACCGTCTTCGGCCGGAAGCCGACCATCGTGGATCACGACCTGATCCCCACGGCCGTGTTCTCCACGCCCGAGATTGGTGTGATCGGATGCGGCGAGAACGCTGCCCGGGCGATCTACGGGGACATCGACGTCTACAAGACGTCGTTCAGGCCCATGAAGGCGACCCTCTCGGGCGGCTCGGAACGGGTGTTCATGAAGCTGATCGTCGACAAGGCCACCGACAAGGTCGTGGGCGTCCACATCATGGGCCACGACGCGGGCGAGATGATCCAGCTCGCGGGCGTCGCCGTGACCATGGGGGCCACCAAGGCCGATTTCGACCGGACCGTGGCGGTCCATCCCACCGCCGCCGAGGAGCTGGTGACCATGCGCGCCCCGGTCGTGGTCAAGAAGCCGCAGGCCGTGGGATAAGCCCGTCGCCGCCAGCGCGTTTTCCATTCGCCCGGATCGCCCGTCCGCGGTAAAGTCCTTCAGCCGGAGGCTAGGACATGCGTGTCGCGGCGATCTTGGCGAATGTCTTGGCGCTATTGTTCTTCTTTGTCATGGGCCTCTTTGCCGTGGTCCTCGTGGGGCTCGTCGGCTTCATGGGAGTCATGATCGTAGGGCTCGTCGTTCTGGTCATTGCCTATAATGTCGAGCTTGAAGATGGATCATCCCTCGGCTCAAGCTATACCCCCGAGCTTTACGCGGCACAGAGGCAAGAGCAGTTCAGTCGTCCCGAAGAGTATGCGGCACGCCAGGCTGAGCATGTGCAAAATTTGACTTGGATCAGAATTGCCAAATACATCGGCGCTCTTCTTATTGTCGTCGGAGGATTTGGGTTCTTCTCTTTTCAGCTGTAGGTCATGCGCATTCTCCGGGATGAAACTATTTGCATGGTGCGGCCTCTCTCCGCACTCGCCTTTTTGTTTGTGTCGTGTATAGGTGCCGTTTCGTGCCGCTTGTTGCGGTGACGAGAGGATACAAACGACACGGGGGTAAGTGTCATGACTGAGCGGTGGACGCCAAACAGCTGGAGAAACAAGCCGATCCAGCAGGTTCCGGCATTTCCGGATCCGGAGGCGCTTGAAAGCGTGGAGCAGCAGCTCGCAGGCTTTCCCCCGCTCGTTTTTGCGGGTGAGGCCCGCAAGCTGAAGCGCGAACTGGCCAAGGTGGCCAAGGGCGAGGCGTTCCTGCTCCAGGGCGGCGACTGCGCCGAGAGCTTCGCCGAGCATTCCGCCGACAACATCCGCGACTTCTTCCGCCTGTTCCTGCAGATGGCGGTGGTGCTGACCTATGCGGGCGGCTCGCCGGTGGTGAAGATCGGCCGCGTGGCCGGCCAGTTCGCCAAGCCGCGCTCGTCCGCGACCGAGACCATCGATGGCGTCGAGCTGCCGAGCTACCGGGGCGACATCATCAGCGACATCGCCTTCACGCCCGAGGCCCGCACGCCCGATCCCCGCCGCCAGATCGAGGCCTATCGCCAGTCGGCCGCCACGCTCAACCTGATCCGCGCCTTCGCCACCGGCGGCTACGCGAACCTTGAGAACGCCCATCGCTGGATGCTCGGCTTCGTGAAGGACTCGCCGCAATCCTCGCGTTACAGCGAACTGGCCGAGCGCATCACCGAGAGCCTCAACTTCATGCGGGCCATCGGGGTCGATCCCGAGACGCATCCCGAGATGCGCTCCACGGATTTCTACACCAGCCACGAAGCCCTTCTGCTCGGCTACGAAGAGGCCCTGACCCGGGTGGATTCCACCACGGGCGACTGGTACGCCACCTCCGGCCACATGGTCTGGATCGGCGACCGCACCCGTCAGCTCGACCACGCCCATGTGGAATACATGCGCGGCATCAAGAACCCGATCGGCCTCAAGTGCGGCCCGTCGCTCACGGCGGACGGGCTCCTGAAGCTCATCGACGCCCTCAATCCTGGGGACGAGGCGGGCCGTCTCACCCTGATCTGCCGCTTCGGCTCGGATAAGGTGGCCGATCATCTGCCGGGCCTGATCCGTGCGGTGCAGCGGGAAGGACGCACGGTCGTGTGGTCCTGCGATCCGATGCATGGCAACACGATCAAGGCGGCTTCCGGCTACAAGACGCGCCCCTTCGAGCGCGTCATGGGCGAGGTGCGGGACTTCTTCGCCATTCACCGGGCGGAAGGCACCCACGCGGGCGGCATCCACCTGGAGATGACCGGCAAGAACGTGACGGAATGCACCGGCGGCGCCCGCGCGCTCACCGACGCGGATCTCTCGGACCGCTATCATACCTATTGCGATCCGCGCCTGAACGCGGAGCAGGCCCTCGAGATCGCGTTCCTGACCTCGGAGCTGATCAAGCGCGAGCGTCAGTCCCGGGAGGGGCCTGCCGCCCTGGCGGCCGAATAAGGATCAAGAAAAGGGGCGCTTTCGGCGCCCCTTTTTACTTTCCAGGCTGACGATGACTTAAATTAAAGCTTAGCTCAGCCAACCCATGAAGAAGAGAATGAGAATGATCGGCAGAGGAATGCCGATCAACCAAAGCAAACCGCCTTTCAGCATCGTTGTCTCCATTGTTTAAATCGTGTGAGGACAACGACCTGGGCTGTAGTGGGTTCCAAGAACTATGGATCCCGGGCATCATCGCCATTCCCCGGGCCTGTCTCGGCCGCGACGCGGAGGGCAGCTGCTCCAGGCTTTGAGCGGCGAATCCCTTGGCACGAGAAACCGGGTCCACTTTTTCGCACGATGCGCTAAGTCTGCAGGTGTCATGGCTCAGAACACGCTCAAGATCGCTCTCGCCCAGCTCAACCCGATCGTCGGCGATGTGGCCGGCAACGAGGAGAAGGCCCGTCGCGCCCGTGCGGAGGCCGCCCGGATGGGGGCCGACCTCGTGATGTTCCCCGAGCAGTTCCTCGCGGGATACCCGGCCGAGGATCTGGTGCTCAAACCCGCCTTCCAGGACGCGTGCCGCGCCGCCGCCGAGCGTCTCGCCCGGGAAACGGCCGATGGCGGCCCCGGCATGCTCATCGGCCTCCCGTGGCGCGAGAAGGACGAGCTCTACAACGCCTACGCGCTTCTCGATAACGGCGCGGTCTCGGTGCGCTTCAAGGTCGATCTGCCGAATTACGGCGTCTTCGACGAGAAGCGGAATTTCGATGCCGGTCCCTTGCCGGGCCCGGTCAATTTCCGCGGAATCCGTTTGGGCATCCCCATCTGCGAGGACATCTGGACCGGGGATGTGGTGGAATGCCTGGCGGAAACCGGGACCGAGATGCTCCTCGTGCCCAACGGCTCGCCCTATTGGCGCGGCAAGACGGAGGAGCGCTTCAACATCGCCGCCGCGCGCGTGACGGAAAGCGGCCTGCCGCTCGTCTATCTCAACCAGGTCGGCGGCCAGGATGAACTCGTCTTCGACGGCGCATCCTTCGTGCTGAATGCCGATTGCTCGCTTGCCTGCCAGCTCCCCGCCTACGAGGAGGCGGTCACGCTCACGACCTGGGAGAAGGGCGAGGAAGGCTGGCTATGCCGCGAGGCCCCCAAGGCGACGGTGGAGGAGGGCGAGCAGGCCGATTACGCCGCCTGCGTCCTCGGCCTTCGCGACTATGTGGAGAAGAACCGCTTCCCGGGCGTGGTGCTGGGGCTTTCCGGCGGCATCGATTCCGCGATCTGCGCCGCCATGGCGGTCGACGCCTTGGGCGCGGAGCGCGTGCATTGCGTGATGCTGCCCTACCGCTACACCTCCGGCGAGTCTTTGAGGGATGCCGAGGAATGCGCGAGGGCGCTCGGGGTGCGCTACGACATCCTGCCCATCGCCGACCCGGTGGAGGGCTTCGAGGCTGCGCTCCAGCCGCTGTTTCGGGGAGCGGAGCGCGACATCACGGAGGAGAATCTCCAGAGCCGCGTGCGCGGAACGATCCTCATGGCGCTCTCGAACAAGTTCGGCGCCATGGTGGTGACCACCGGCAACAAGTCCGAGATGTCGGTGGGCTACGCCACGATCTATGGCGACATGAACGGCGGCTTCAATCCGATCAAGGACCTCTACAAGATGGAGGTCTACCGCCTGTCCGCGCTGCGCAACCGCTGGAAGCCGAAGGGAGCTCTGGGACCGGACGGCATCGTGATTCCCGAGAACATCCTCACCAAGGCCCCCACGGCGGAGCTTCGCGAGAACCAGAGGGATCAGGATTCCCTGCCGCCCTACGAGGAACTCGACGAGATCCTGCGCGACCTGGTGGAGGAGGAACTCCGCGTCGCCGACATCGTGGCCCGGGGCCACGACCCCGAGGTGGTGAAGAAGGTGGAGCGGCTCCTCTACCTCGCCGAATACAAGCGGCGTCAGTCGGCACCGGGCGTGAAGGTCACGCGCAGGAATTTCGGCCGCGACCGCCGCTACCCCATCGTCAACCGCTTCCGGGACCAGGGGCTCACCGCCCATGTCAGGGACGAGGCCCTGGAGCGGGCCACCGGCAAGCCGCGCATGGGCTCGCTGGACGTGTAAGCCGCGCTTCGCCCATCGGGAGCACCGGAACAAGGCCCGCGACGACGTGAGAGCGAGCTGTTCAGGCTCTCACCCGGTCGGGCCGGCCCGGTCCTGACCCTGCCCGCAAGGGGGAGAACCGTGCCGAACCGGAACGTTCATTCCTTCGCCCCTTGCGCCGTCCCGCTCCCTTCGCCATAGGTTGGCCATGTCCAAGCCCATCGTTCGTTTCGCCCCGTCTCCGACCGGGCACATCCATATCGGCAACACCCGCGTGGCCCTGCTCAACGCGCTCTTCGCGCGCCGGGAGGGCGGCACCTTCATCCTGCGCTTCGACGACACGGATCTCGCGCGCTCGAAGCAGGAATACGCCGATTCCATCGAGACCGATCTCGAGTGGCTGGGCATCCCGCCGGACGTGACGGTGCGCCAGTCGGAACGCTTCGACCTCTACGATGCCGCCGCCGAGCGGCTGAAGGACGTGGGCCGTCTCTATGCCTGCTACGAGACGCCGGAGGAGCTTGAGTTCCGCCGTAAGCGCCAGCTCGCCCGGGGCCTGCCGCCGATCTATGACCGCGCCGCCCTGAAGCTCACGGACGAGGAACGCGCCAGGCTCGAAGGCGAGGGGCGCAGACCCCATTGGCGCTTCCGCCTCGACCACGTGAACGTGGCATGGAATGACCTCGTGCGTGGCGAATGCCATGTGGATTGCGGCTCGCTCTCCGATCCCGTCCTGGTGCGCGAGGACGGGACCTATCTTTATACGCTGCCGTCCGTCGTCGACGACATCGACCTCAAGATCTCGCACGTGATCCGCGGCGAGGACCATGTCACCAACACGGCGGTGCAGATCCAGATCTTCGAGGCGCTCGGTGGCGCCATTCCGACCTTCGCCCATCACAGCCTGCTCATCACCGCAAGCGGGGAGGGGCTTTCCAAGCGCCTCGGCCATCTCTCGGTGAAGGGCCTGCGCGATGCCGGGCTCGAGCCTCAGGCCGTGTCGTCGCTCGCGGTTCTCGTCGGCTCGGCGGAGGCCGTGCGTCCGGTGGCCGACCTCGGCGAACTCGCCAGACTCATCGACTTCTCGCACATCTCCCGCGCGCCGGCCAAGTTCGACGAGAGCGAGCTGGAGCACCTCAACGCGCGCCTCATTCACGAGATGCCGTACGAGGCCGTGCGCGGGCGCCTGGCGGCGCTCGACGCGGATCTCGGCGAGGCCTTCTGGAACGCGGTGCGCGGCAATCTCAACAAAGTGCGGGATGCGGTGGAATGGGCAAGGGTCGTGAGCGGCCCGGTGACGCCCGTGATCGAGGATCGCGCCTTCATCGATGCGGCTGCGGATGCGCTGCCGGCGGCGCCCTGGGATACCGCAACCTGGAAGGCCTGGACGGAGGCCGTGAAGGCGAAGACCGGCGTCAAGGGCAAGGCCCTGTTCATGCCGCTGCGCCTTGCACTCACCGGTCTCGATCACGGCCCGGAGCTCGGAAGCCTGCTGCCGCTGATCGGGCCCGAGCGCGTGAAGGCGCGTCTGTCGGGGCAGGCTGCCTGACATTCGTCCCGTCATGGCCGGGCTCGTCCCGGCCATCCCGCTTCTCAAGAGTGCCGCGCTTTCGCCGATCGAGGTCACCGGCACGAGGCCGGTGATGGCGTGAGCGCGGTCGGCCTCACGCCTTGATCTTGTAGCCCGTCCGGAAGATCCACCAGATCGCCGCGAGGCAGATCAGCATGAACGCCATCGTCATGCCGAGGCTGATGCCCACATCCACGTCCGCGACGCCGTAGAAGCTCCAGCGGAAGCCGCTGACCAGATAAACCACGGGATTGAGCAGGGCGACCTTCTGCCAGAAGGGCGGCAGCATGTTGATGGAATAGAAGCTGCCGCCGAGGAAGGCGAGCGGCGTCACGATCATCAGCGGAATCACCTGCAGCTTCTGGAAGCTGTCGGCCCACACGCCGATGATGAAGCCGAAGAGGCTGAAGGTGACGGAAGTGAGCACCAGGAAGGTGACCATCCAGACCGGATGTTGGATGGAGAAGTCCACGAAGAGCCGCGCCGTGACCAGGATGATCGTGCCGATGATCACGGACTTGGTGGCGGCGGCGCCCACATAGCCGATCACCGTCTCGAAGGCGGAGATCGGCGCGGACAGGATTTCGTAGATCGTGCCCGTGAACTTCGGCATGTAGATGCCGAAGGAGGCGTTGGAGATGCTCTCCGTCAGGAGCGAGAGCATGATCAGGCCCGGCACGATGAACGCGCCGTAGCTCACGCCGTCGATCCGGGCCATGTGCGAGCCGATGGCCGAGCCGAATACGATGAAGTAGAGCGACGTCGAGATGACCGGCGAGGCGATGCTCTGCATCAGCGTCCGCCAGGTACGCGCCATCTCGAAGAGATAGATCGCCTTGATGCCGTAAAGGTTCACGGGCGCCCCCTCACCAGACTGACGAAGATGTCCTCGAGCGAAGATTCGGAGGTGTGAAGATCCTTGAAGTCGATGCCGTGCTCGTCGAGCCGGCGCAGGAGCGTGGCGATGCCCGTCTCCTCGCTCTGGGCGTCGAAGGTGTAGATCAGCTCCGCGCCGTCGGCGGAAAGCTGAAGATGCTCCGATTGCAGCGCGGTGGGCAAAGCTGCGAGCGGGGCCTGAAGGTGCAGGGTCAGCTGCTTCTTGCCGAGCTTGCGCATCAGAACTTGCTTGTCCTCGACCAGGACGATCTCGCCCTTGTTGATCACGCCGATCCGGTCGGCCATCTCCTCGGCTTCCTCGATGTAGTGCGTCGTGAGAATGATGGTGACGCCGCTCTCGCGAAGTCCTCGCACCATGTTCCACATGTCCCGCCGCAGCTCGACGTCGACCCCGGCCGTCGGCTCGTCCAGGAAAAGGATCCGCGGCTCGTGCGATAGGGCCTTGGCGATCATCACTCGGCGTTTCATGCCGCCCGACAGCGCCATGATCTTGGAGTTCCGCTTCTCCCAGAGAGAGAGGTCCTTGAGGATCCTCTCGATATAGGCTGGGTTCGCGGGCTTGCCGAAGAGGCCGCGGCTGAAGTTCACCGTCGCCCACACGCTCTCGAAGGCGTCCGTGGTGAGCTCCTGCGGGACGAGTCCGATCTTGGTGCGGGCAGGGCGATAGTCGCGATGGATGTCGTGCCCGTCCGCCGTCACCGTGCCGGTGCTCGGATTGACGATGCCGCAGATGATGCTGATGAGCGTCGTCTTGCCGGCGCCGTTGGGGCCCAGCAGAGCGAAGATCTCGCCACGGCGGATCTCCAGATCGACGTTGCGCAGGGCCTGGAAGCCCGACGCATAGGTCTTGGAGAGGCCGGAGACCGATATGATCGGGTCCGACGCGCCGGAGACTTGCAGGATTCGGGTGTGATCGAGCGGTTTCATGATGCGCCTGATACCACAAAAACCGCGTCCTCTCCCCCTCGTTGTGGAGAGGACATCCACATATCGTCCGCATCGCCGGCCCTGTGCTGCGCGGCGCTCCTCCGGAACGGGATGGCCGGGACAAGCCCGGCCGTGAGAGATGCTTTGAGAGCGAACGTGCCCGGGGAGAACCGGATCAGTTCTGCGGGTTCGGCACCGGAATGAGGTTCGGGGCGATCACGCGCACGGTCTTCTTCTGGCCGTTCCCGGCGACGACTTCCTGCTGATTGCCCTCGTTCTCGCCGACCACGCGGGTGTTCTCGATGGATTGCGGGCCGATGCCGGAGGATTCCTTGCTCGCCGTCGGA
>DASRWK010000429.1:0-8257 GCA_035776715.1 Microvirga sp. | reverse complement strand
AAAGTCTGGTTCTCGCTTGTCATCAGGTCCGTCCCTCAACGTTGTACGGCTTGCGCGCGCCTGTTCACGGTAACGGGAGTAACGTTGTGACTTAAGGTTATATTCCGCGAATCCCTCCAAAGAGCCGCTGCTCATCCTTTGGAGGAGGGCGGAGCGGAATATTCGCCGTCCTACCCCTTTGTCCGATCAAGAGGCCTTTCGGCGTGCGGATACCGCGCCGAACCTCCCGGGCGGACCTCCTTTTCTGCGGGGCATGGGGCTCGCGCCTGCCGGGCGTGGAGGCACGCGGCCGGAATGCCGCGAGGCACCAGGCGGCTCAATTATGATCGATGAATCAAGAATTTAGTCGTAAGGACATCAGTCCTCCGCCAGGACGCCGACTACTTCGGGGGTAGTTGATGCGCGAAGGGGTACCGACCGATCCCCATTCCTTACTGTCCGGGTTCGATATCGACCGAGCGGCAGACGCTCCCGATCGGGCATTGGGCAACATCGGCGGTTCCGACCCAGGCGGGCCGGGCCGTGAAAGGACGGCTGCAGAAGCTGGAATCCCGGACATAGCGGTCATAGGTCGTAGGCCCGGTGTGCAGCACGACGGCCCCTCGGGAGGCGACGATCTGCCTGGCCTGATCGCAGGTCATGTTCAGGGTCGTGGCTGCGGGCTGCGCCAGGGCGCCCGTCGACAGGCCCGCGATGGCGAGGAGGACAAGAGCGGTTTTCATGCTGTCGCTTTCTGATGGACGTTTCGAAAGACGGGGAGAGCGAGCCCCGTTGCGTGCTGTTTCATGGGTGCAGGTCGGCGAGGGCGTGTTCGCCGCCGGACGTCACGTCTGCCCCCGCGTCTCGATGGCGTGGCTCTTTCCGATGTCGGGCACTTCGGCCGGGCGCCGTTTGGCGACGTCGAACGTGTCGCCTGCGCTCAGCACATGCAGGCGCACGTCATACATGGAAAGCGCACGTTCCGGTTCGGCTTCGGCGATGTTGGAATGCGTGACGCCTGCGCCGTCGACCACGTAGACGCAGCCGCTGCCGATCACCTGGAAACGTTCGTCCTCGAAGACGAGAGCCGTGTCTTCGTCGATGCCGATTCCAAGTTCACGCGGGTTGTGCGCGACGGCTCCGAAGAGGCGGCCGAAGCGTCCCCGCTCCGCGAAGTGCTGGTCGATGATCATGTTGCGCACCAGACCCAATCCGGGCGCCATGTGGACATCGCCGATCTTGTAGGATTCGCCGCTCGTCCCCTTCACCAGCATCGTCTCGCTCATGACCGAGGCGCCGGCCGAGGTGCCTGCGAGGAGCCCGCCCCGCTCATGGATCTCGCGCACGCGCTGCTCGATGGGCGTGTCGCCGATCTGACTCGAAATCCTCAGTTGGTCGCCGCCCGAGAAGAACACCCCGGCGGCCCCGTCGAGCAGGTCGAGCTTGTTCGGATCGAGGGTCTCCGCACGGTCCTTCACGTAGAGTTCGACGAGGTCCGTGACGCCGAGATCCGCGAAGGCGCGCTCGTAGGCCTCGAAATAGCCCTCCGGCTCATGCGAGGCGACGGTGGCGATGACGAGCCTGCCGCCGTCGAGGCGCCTGGCCACCTCGCGCAGGATGGCACGCTCGCCCTCCTTGTCCTCGCCGCCGCCGATGATGACGAGCGGCCCCTTCGATCCTTTCCTGGTGCGTTCCGCCATGGTCTCGACACTCTCCTCGTTCCGAAGGGTCCGGCGTGATGGAATCGACGATGCCCAACCCGCGGAACCTCCCTCTCGGGAGCGCCCCATGACCGGCATCGATGCCTGGAGGATCAGGCCCGCTTTCGCAGGGGCTCCTCGCCCGTTCGTTCGACTTCAACCTCGAACCGGGCGGCGGGTTCGGGCCGGAAGGTGAGCACCTGCTGCCACATGGACTCCACATCCGTCGGCGTGAGCACCACCAGGTCGCCCGGCTGCGCCATGCCGAGGCAGATATCGGCAGCCTCGTCCTCTTCGAGAATCAGCCTGATCCTGTCCTCCGGGAAGCCGGCCGCGAAGGCCCCTTCGGCGAGCAGCGCGACGATCTCGCCGGGCCTGCGGCCGCGCCGGGCGGGATCCTCGCGAAAGATGATCTCGTCGAAATAGCGCGTCGCCAGAGCCCCCATCTCGCGCATGTCGTCGTCCCGCCGGTCGCCCGGAATGTTGATCATGCCGATCACGCGCCTGTGGCGCGGGCGCATCTTCAGGATCAGGTCGCCGAGCGCCCTGAGGCCCGCCGGATTGTGCGCGTAATCGAGGATCACGCGGAAGCCGTGCCCGTCGAACACGTTGAGGCGCCCGGGGCTGTGCTCGAACGAGGTGGTGTAGGTGGACAGGGCCATGCGGATGACGTTGACCGGAACCCCTTGCGCATAGGCCATGGCGACGGCCCCCATGGCGTTCTGCACGTTGAACTCCGCCAATCCATCGAGGGTCGCCGGGATCTCGGCCGTCCGCATCACATGGATGCTGTCGCCGCCGTCGTGAATCACGATCTCTCCGCCGGGCGAGCGTCCGGGCTCGCGCACCACGGCAAGGCCGCCGTCCTCGACATGCTCGCGCAGGAAGTCCGGCATGTCGGCTCCGCCGCGCAGCGAGAAATAGCCGATCCGCCCACCCGCCCGACGGCGCATGCCGACGGTCAGCGGGTCGTCGGCATTGAGGATGCTCGTGCCGTTCCGGTGCACCGCTTCGACGACGACCGATTTCACCCAGGCGAGATCCTCGACGGTGTCGATGCCTTTGAGCCCCAGATGATCGGGCTGGATATTGGTGACGAGACCCACATCGCATTCCGGGAAGCCCAGGCCCTCGCGCAGGATTCCGCCGCGAGCGGTCTCGAGAACCGCCACGTCGACGGTGGGATCGCGCAGCACCACCCGTGCGCTCCACGGGCCGGAGGCGTCGGTCTCCATCACCCGCTCGTTGTTCACGTAGATGCCCGTCGTCGAGGTGAGGCCCACATTCAGCCCATGGGTGCGCAGGATGTGGCCCACCATGCGGCAGGTGGTGGATTTGCCGTTGGTGCCCGTGACCGCGAGAATCGGGATGCGGGTCGGCGTGCCGCGCGGGAAGAGCATGTCGATCACGGGCCGGGCCACGTTGCGCGGGCGTCCCTCCGACGGCTGCAGATGCATGCGGAAGCCGGGCGCGGCATTGACCTCGATGATTCCGCCCCCGGTCTCGTGCACGGAGCGCGTGATGTCGGGCGCGATGAAGTCGATCCCGGCGACATCGAGGCCGACGGCTTGCGCGGCACGCCGCGCGATCAGCGCGTTGTCGGGGTGAATGTCGTCGGTGCGGTCGACCGCCGTTCCGCCCGTCGAGAGGTTGGCCGTATCGCAGAGATGGACGACCTGGCCCGCCGCCGGGATGCTTTCGGGGCGAAGGCCGGCCTTCGCGAGAACGCCGAGCGCATGACCGTCGAGGGAGATGCGGGTCATGACGTTCTCATGGCCCTCGCCCCGCCGGGGATCCTGGTTCACCTCCTCGACGAGATCCGCGATGCTGCGTGCTCCGTCACCCACCACATGGGCGGGAATGCGCTCGGCCACGGCCACCACCTCGCCGTTCACGACGAGGATGCGATGGTCGCGTCCCTTGAAGCAGCTCTCCACGATCACGCGGCGCGAATGGCGCCCGGCGTCCTCGAAGGCCCTCGTTACGTCCTCCGGGGTCGCGAGATCGATGCTGACGCCGCGCCCGTGATTGCCGTCGAGGGGCTTCACCACCACGGGATAGCCGATCCTTTCCGCCGCGCGCACGGCGGCCTCGGCGCTGCGCACGACTTCGCCTCTCGGCACCGGAAGGCCAGAATCGGCCAGAAGCGCCTTCGTGAGATCCTTGTCGCTCGCCGCATCGGCCGCGATCGAGGATGTGAGGCCCGTGATGCTGGCGCGGATTCGCTTCTGGTGGCGTCCGGTGCCGAGCTGCACGAGGCTGTGATCGTCGAGACGCATGACCGGAATGCCGCGGCGCTCGGCTTCCTGGACGAGGGAGAGCGTGGTCGGCCCGAGGGCGTTGCGGCGGTGGACGTATCGGAGCGCCTGGAGGACAGCCTGGAGATCGAAAGCACCCTGGGGCGCATGCTCCCCCTCGTCCCTGTAGACGCGATCAAGGCCCGACACGCCCTGCAGCTCGGCGGGAAGGAGCGCATCGACGAGCTGAAGCGCGAGACGCCCCGCGAGCAGGCCGGTCTCCTCCTCGTCGTAGGCGTACATGACGTTGTAGACGCCCGGCTCGCCGCGCACCGAGCGGGTCTTGCCGCGTGTGACGCGAATGCCCGTGAGAGACTGAAGCTCGATGGCCACGTGCTCGGCCACGTGCCCGAGCCACGTGCCTTCCTCGAGCCGCCGGACGAAGCCGCCCGGCTCGCGGAAGCAGCAAACGTGCTGGCGCAGGCCCGGCAGCAGGGCGAGGAGCCGTTCCGTGAAGCGGGGAAGGCGATGGGTGGGCCAGTCCTCCAGCGATCCGAGATCGAGCTTGATCCGGATCATGGGCGTGAGACTGTAGAGATGGGGGCCGCGATAGACCCCCCTCTCGATGACGCGCATGGGCCTGATGTTTCGATCGGGGGACTGCGAATGGCGGGCCCCTTGCTCCACCTCCAGATTCACGACTCCGACAGATACGGGTTGCGGCTGAAACTCGTCGCCCACGCTTGGACTCCTGACATAGGCGCAGCAGATGGCTGCGCCCGCACGTGGCGCAGCTTTCGCTGCGATTGGGTTCTTGGTGATTAAGAGCGTTCAAAGAAGAACCATGGGCCTGCTAAATCATTGAGCGATCCCGGTTGTTCCCGCGGCAAGGCGCGAATCTCCGTGTTATTTCGCCTGCCGTTAACCTAGGTTATTTTCACGCTCGGACTTCAAATTCCGCTTCCTCGTCCGCGCTTCCGACCCTCTCGTTCGGCGACCTGCATCGAGCGCCTTTCCGTGTCCGAATGGCAGAACGGAATCCGAGGATTTCCGCACCGTCCGGACAACCCCTGGCCTCGGGGCGGACCGGAGAGCGCGGTGGTATTGCACAAACGCGCGACATGTCGCATCGAGTAGGGATGCGACGGTACCGAGGCGCGCCGCGCCGGTTGCCCGGACAGGGAGAGGATCGAGAATCATGGGCGTGATGGAAAAAGACCCGACCCTGCCGGTGGACGACGAGGCGCGGCTCCTGGCCAAGAGGC
The DNA here is from genome assembly GCA_035776715.1 of Microvirga sp. GTDB lineage: Bacteria > Pseudomonadota > Alphaproteobacteria > Rhizobiales > Beijerinckiaceae > Microvirga. Next base: position 3,076 of record DASRWK010000429.1, on the reverse strand, counting down.
TGATGCGCACGGCCCGCTCGGGCGCGCTCGCCACCAATGGGACCGACGAGGGCAACCCCTTCGCCAGCCTTGTGGCGGTGGGCACCGACATCGACGGCTCGCCCGTGATCCTTACCTCGCAACTGTCGGTCCATACCCGCCTGCTCGCGGCCGATCCGCGCTGCTCGCTCCTGCTCTCCGCCGTCGGGAAGGGCGATCCGCTGGCCCATCCGCGCCTCACCCTTCTCGCTCGGGCCGAGAGGCTGGAGCCGGGTTCGGACGAGGCGCAGCGGATTCGCCGCCGCTATCTCCTGCAGCATCCCAAGGCCGCGCTCTACGTGGATTTCCCCGATTTCGCCTTCTGGCGGCTGAACGTCTCCTCGGGCAGCCTCAACGGCGGTTTCGGCCGCGCCTACCGCATGGCGCGGGAGGATCTGCTGACCGATATGGCTGCCTTTCCCGGTTTCGCGGAGAGGGAGGCGGGGGCCGTCGAGCACATGAACGAGGACCACGGGGAGGCGGTTGCGCTCTATGCGACAAGGCTCTGCGGCGCGCGAGAGGGTGCGTGGCGGCTGATCGGGATCGACCCGGAAGGCCTGCAGCTGGCGCTGGGCGACGAGCTGCTGCGGCTCGCCTTCTCTCCGCCGTTGCGTGGTCCGGACGAGCTGCGCTCCAGGCTCGTCGACCTCGCCCGGGAGGCGCGGGCCCGCAGCGCCTGAGGTGCCGGAAAAGGGGGCTGCAAGGATCGTCAGGACGGCCAGGGAGATCGCGTGGAGCATGATCCGTCGTTCCTTCATCGAACTCCGGCGAGACCAGCACATCGTGCGCGAAAGCGGACCCGGTTCTCGCGAAGAACGATGCGCGGTCTAAGATCTGGAGCATCGCAATTGTGCCCGCACACCCTCTTGAAAAGCGCGGCCGACATTACTAACATCATGATTGCCAAGGCCTTTTGAGGCTTGGCCGTACGGGCGCCGGCAGGTGTCCGGTGCCCTTATGGTTACGTTGCTCACATGGAGGATGTAGCTATGAGATCGGCTTTCGACTTTTCCCCCCTCTACCGTTCCACGGTCGGGTTCGACCGGCTGTTCGATCTGCTCGACCAGTCCTCGCAGATCGATTCGATGACCAACTGGCCGCCCTACAACATCGAGAAGGCGGGTGAGGACCAGTATGTCATCACCATGGCCATCGCCGGCTTCTCGACCGATGAAATCGAGATCACCCAGAAAGAGAACCAGCTTGTCGTCGCGGGCCAGAAGAAGGGCTCGGAAGAGGGCAAGCAGTACCTGCATCGCGGCATCGCGACCCGCGCCTTCAAGCAGACCTTCAATCTCGCCGATCATGTGAAGGTGATGGGTGCGAGCCTCGAGAACGGCCTGCTGACGATCGATCTGAAGCGCGAGGTGCCCGAGGCCCTGAAGCCCCGCCGGATCGAGATCGGGACCGGCGCCAAGTCTCAGCCGCAGCAGATCGAGCACAGCAAAGCCGCGTAACGCCGCGACCCTCAGCTGATTGCGGTGCCGGACAAGGACTCCGGCACCGAACCATGACGCATGAGCGATAAGGAGGAAGAACCATGAACATGCGCGATCTCATTCCGTGGGGTCGCAATTCGCAAACGACCCCGAGCCGCTACCGCGAGGAAGGCGATCCCTTCATGACGCTTCATCGCGAAATGAACCGGCTCTTCGACGACGTCTTCCGCACCTTCGACATGGCCCCGTTCGGCTCGTTCGGCGGCGTGGGACGCATGGGCGGTTGGCCGCATGTGGAAGTCGTCGAAACCGACAAGGATGTCCGCGTCTCGGCGGAGCTGCCGGGCATGGACGAGAAGGACGTCGAGGTGCTGATGGGCGACGGCGTCCTCACCATCCGCGGCGAGAAGCGGTCCGAGATCGAGGACAAGGACCGCGCTTTCAGCGAGCGCTATTACGGCCGCTTCGAGCGCCGCATCCCGCTCGCCTGGGATGTCGAGGACGGCAAGGTCGATGCCTCGTTCAGGAATGGCGTGCTCACCGTCACCATGCCGAAATCGGCGCAGAGCCAGTCGAGCGTGAAGCGGATTCCCGTCAACAGCGGGGATACGACCAAGCACTAGTCTCCAGGTCGCGTCGCATGGCGGGCACTCGGGAAACCGGGTGCCCACGATGATGGATGATGGAAGGAAGGGAGAACGATGAATCAACGGACCACGACCGATCATCGCACCGGCGTCCTGCAGGCCGGCCAGCCCGTGCCCGGGCTCTGCGCATCGCAGTTTTCCCGGCCGTCCTTCACGGAGGCTCTGGTGGATCCCGGTGGCACCTTCAACGATCCCGGCGAGGTGGCGGGGCATCCCTGGTTCACCCGCGAGGAGAAGCGCACGATCCTGCTCTCCTGGGCGCGGGACGAGCTTCTGCTCGAGCAGGTGGCGAGCAGGACCCTGCCGGAGCTTCGGCCGAGATCGCGGATCGATGCGGTCATCGAAGCACTCGCCTGGTGCGATCCTATGGCTGCCGCCGAGTATCGCAGGGCAGCGGCCTCGATCAGAGCGCCGCAACCGGGCGCGACTTCGGCCGCAAGGGATCGTGGATGGTCCGGGAATGCGAAACGCCCCTGGATTGCGAGGAACTCGAGGAGTTCGAGGAGTTCATGGAGGGACGCAACATGCATGAGCGCAGCATCGGCATAGGCCACAACTGGCCACCGCCGTCATGTCTCGTCCGCGGACAGCCCTGGCCCGAGGATGCGCAGGCCGTGATCAGCCGCCGGAAGCCGCCCGTGACGACCTCGGGGAGGGCCGGCGCGAAAGGATGGATTCTGCGCTTCGAGCGGCGCAGGCCGCAAACCATCGAGCCGTTGATGGGATGGACGGCCGACGACGATCCGCTCATGCAGGTCGAGCTGACCTTCGAAACGCGCGAGCAGGCCATCGCCTATGCGGACCGGGAGGGTCTGGCTTGTCGCATCGAGGGCGAGGGCGCCATTCCTCGTGGGCGCGAAGCCGCCTCCGGCGTGAGGCAGGAGCGCGCGGCGGTGGAAAGCGCCATGAGCGGGATCGTGCGGCTGTCCCTGCTGCAGAACCGCTACGGCCGCTGCGACACGCCGGATATGC
>DASRWK010000428.1:0-1528 GCA_035776715.1 Microvirga sp. | reverse complement strand
ACCCTTCATCGTGCAGGCCAAGCTCGGGGCGCGACGCTGATGCGTGCGCCGGCTTTCTGGTGGCAGCCCCGCTCCTCCTGGCTGGCGAACCTTCTGCGCCCCGCAGGCTGGATCTACGGCTCCATCACGGGCCGCCGGATGCGGCGGACGGGAGAACGCGCCGCCCTTCCCGTGATCTGCATCGGCAATTTCACGGCTGGAGGCGCGGGTAAAACGCCTGCTGCCCTCGCCGTCGCGAAGATCCTCGATACGGCGGGCGAAAGCCCCGCCTTCCTGTCGCGCGGCTATGGCGGCAATCTTCGCGGCCCCGTGCAGGTGCAGCCGGAGCACGAGGCGCGCGACGTGGGTGACGAGCCGTTGCTCCTTGCAGCTAGGGCGCCAGCCATCGTGTCGGTCGAGCGTCCGGCAGGCGCGCACCTCGCCGACGAGATCGGCGCCACGGTGCTGATCATGGATGACGGCCTGCAGAACCCGTCGCTCCTTAAGGACTGCGCACTGGCCGTCGTCGACGGCATCACCGGCATAGGCAACGGACTGCCCTTGCCGGCAGGGCCTTTGCGCGCGCCCATGAAGGCCCAATGGCCAGCAGTCGACGCGGTTCTCGTGGTTGGACATGGCGCAGCCGGAGACGCCGTCGCACGTGAGGCCGAACGATTGGGCAGGCGCGTGTTCAAGGGCCATCTCGCCCCGGAAGGGGCGCTTGCCGGCAGGCTCCGGGGCCAGAGGGTGCTGGCCTTTGCAGGCATCGGGCGGCCGGAGAAATTCTTCGAAACCCTGCGCGCCTGCGGCGCCATCGTCGAGGCGGCTCGCGCCTTTCCCGATCACCACCCCTACAGCCGCGGCGAAGTCGAGGCCCTTCGCAGAGAGGCTGAGACCCGCGGCCTTCAGGCGGTCACGACGGAGAAGGATTTCGTGCGGCTCGCCACTCTGAACCTCTCGGAAGCCTGGGCGGAGCTGATGGTCCTTCCGGTGCGCCTCCAGCTCGAAGACGAGAGCGGATTCCGCAACTTCATCCTGCGCAGGATCAGCGACAGGCGCCTGCGCCGCCCCTGATCTGAACCATCCATCAGCCTTTCCTGGGCGTCACCTGCCCGGTGATGCGCGTCATCACCGCCTCGGGCGAGACATAGGCCTCCTGCAGCTCCACGCTCCAATACTTCAGCTCGTCGAGAGGAATGGCCTCGCCGGTGACGGCGCAGCGCACGAAGGCTCCGGGTTTTATGACCCGAAGGCTGCTGTCGAGATATTGCACGACGGCCTCGCCGCCGCTGCGCTCAAGCTTGTTCATCATCAAGGCCATCGCAGATTCGAAGAAACCTTATAAGAGTGCAAGAGGCGGGTTTTTCAATGCCGGCCTGTACGGCATCGAAGCGCGGTCCGGGAGAGAGCGCCCGAGTCCGGACCCGCATCCGACGATGCGCCTGCCGGACGCGAGCGCCGCGCGGATCCGGGATGTGGCAGGTCCGGATCCGATCAGAACAACGCGCCCTGCTCTTCCTTCACGGCAAGCTTGGGTTTCACCGGCTTC
>DASRWK010000427.1:0-2095 GCA_035776715.1 Microvirga sp. | reverse complement strand
ACCGTTATGAGCGGCCGGCTCTAACCATTGAGCTACAGGCCCTTCCAGGGAAGGTCCGATATCATCTAGCCGAGGGAAAGCGGTTCGTCACCCCCCTGTTTGGCAAGACCCTCTGTGCCCTGGTCAAGCGCGCCGAGCGGGAGCGCCTGTTGCCGGCACGATGCTAGGGCCGGTAGACCTCGACCTCCTCCTCGAAGCCCTCGACGGCGTGGGCGCCCAGCGGGTGGGGGTTGCCCCAAAGATGCTCCACGAAAGGCTTCGACATGAGCAGCGGCTCCCCGAGACGCTTGTTGAGGTCGGCGATGCGGCTTGCGAGGTTCACGTCCCGGCCGATCACCGTAAAGTCCAGCCGCTGGCCCGAGCCCACGTTGCCGTAGGCCGCGTCGCCGTGATGCAGGGCGAAACCCACATCGATCTGCACCGGAAACCGCCCCTCGTTGTTCGCGGCCTCGATGCGCCGCAGCGCCTTCGTGGCTGCGGTCAGCGCCGATTGCGCGGCGCCGCCCGTGTCGTCGCCTCGGTCGCGCACGATGGCGAGAAGCCCATCGCCCAAATACTTCAGCACCTCGCCTCCCTCGGCCTCGATGGGAGGCACGAGACAGTCGAAATAATTGTTCAGCAGTTCCACCGCGCTCTCGGGGCTCAGGGAGGAGGAGATGCGCGTGTATTCGCGCATGTCGGCAAAGAGGATCGCGGAGCGGATGCGCGTCACCTGCCCGCGCTGGATGGCGCCCGAGAGAATGGCCTTGTGGGGGTCGTCCCCCACATAGATGCGCAGCACCTCGTCGAGCCGGTTGCTGGTGGCGCGCAGCTCCGTGACCAGCGCGAAGGACGGGATGACGAGGCGCAGGATCGTCAGCCCACGCCGGCCGAATCCGTCGGGCGAGCGGGTCGCGAAAGAGATGGCGTTCTCCGCCCCGTTGGTGAAGCGGATCGGGATCGTGAGGTAATGGCGATACCCCGCCTGCTTCAGCTCGGGAATGATCGGGAAGAGATCGTCGGGCGTGTCCGCGAGGTCGAGGACGAGCCACTCGCCCGTGCGGTTCACGTAGGCGAAGGGACTTGTCTGGTAGATCGCCTCGCGCCGGTCCCCATGCGGGAGGTAACGAACGATCGTCCCCTCCTCCCGGGTCCAGAAACGCCCGATCCCGGCATATTCGGAATGAAGCGCCTCGATGGCCGATACGGCCCGGTCGATCGGCAGCCCGAGATCGATCAGCCGGTTGAGGAAGCCGGTCAGGACCTCGTTCGAATCCTCCGTCCGGGCAGCCGTGGTCACGAGCCAGTCGCGCAGCGCGATGACTCGCGGGAGCGTTTCCGCGTCGAGGCTGCGGGCCAGGGACAGGAGGTCGCCCGGAAGGTCCGCCAGGGGAGAGAGAGACATCATATGGCCAAGGTGTGTTGTCCCCACGGCCCCTTCAAGGGACGGGAAGGAATGACTTGAGAAAAGATGCTATGCGCCTCAAAAGGGCAATCATTTTGACAGATCGCCTCCGTCATCATAGGGCCGGACCATGCCAAGCATCGATACGCTTTTCGTCACCAAGATCTATCGGGCCGAACTGACCGGCGATAAGGCCCAGCGCCGCAACACCGAGCTCGAGGGGGCATGCCTGTCCATCGCCGAGGACGACGAGGCCGGCCAGCGCTGGTGCGCCAAGAACGGCTATCCGGGCTACACCTCCTACGCCTCGCTCAACGACCTGCCCTGGCGGGTGCCGGTGTTCGGCGATCTGCTGAAGGAGATCGACAAGCACGTAGCCGCCTTCGCCAAGGAACTCGAGTATGACCTTCAGGGTCGCAAGCTGGTGATGGACAGCCTGTGGATCAATATCCTGCCGCCCGGCGGCATCCACACCTCCCATATCCACCCGCATTCGGTGATCAGCGGCACCTATTACGTGACGATCCCCGAAGGCGCCAGCGCACTCAAGCTCGAGGATCCGCGGCTCGGCTTCATGATGGCGGCCCCGCCGCGCAAGGCCAAGGCCAAGGCCGAGAACCGGCAGTTCGCCTACATGAAGCCGGCGCCCGACACGGTGCTGCTCTGGGAAAGCTGGCTGCGCCATGAGGTGCCCCTGAACGAGGCGGACAG
>DASRWK010000426.1:0-5620 GCA_035776715.1 Microvirga sp. | reverse complement strand
CAGCAGCAGAGGAGATCGCCATGCACGCCCATGAGATGATCAGCACCCATCCGCACGTCAAAGGAAACACCAACGACGCCCTGATCCGCTGCATCGAGGAATGCTTCGACTGCGCGCAGATCTGCACCTCCTGCGCGGATGCCTGTCTCGGCGAGCAATCGGTCGCTCAGCTGACCCAATGCATTCGCCTCAACATGGATTGCGCCGATATCTGCATGGCGACCGGCACCGTCGCCACCCGCAGAACCGGATCCAATGAGGATGTGATCCGCCACATGCTCAGCGCCTGCATGGCGGCCTGCCGCTTGTGCGGAGACGAATGCGAACGTCATGCCGGGATGCACGAGCATTGCCGTGTCTGCGCCGATGCGTGCCGCCGCTGTGAACAGGCCTGTCAGCAGGCATTGAACAGCATGGGCGCTCACCACTGACGGGGCCCTGCCGCCGGGAAGGACCAGAGCCGGCCTTCCCGGTTCTCCGCCGCAATCTGCATTGACCGGACGTTAACCATACGCACCGTTTCCACGAAACCGTGCAGCTTTAGTTCAGATTCACTGTTGCACGCTGAGGCTGTTAGGTCACCCGATGGGAATGTGCCGCCATGGCAGTCTTTCAAGCGTTCAATGCAGCAGGCGTCGGCTTCAATATGTCGAGCACCAGCCCCTCCGGCTGGTCCTTCGTCGGCGCCAATCCTTATATCCGCACGTACAACATCTATGACGACGGCGAACTCGCCGTATTCGACGTGCACGGCAGCTCCCTCGTCGACCGCTACTCGGCCTGGTACTGGAGCAACGGGTACGATGTGATCATCGACGACCTGCTCTACGAGAACGACGGCTATGCCGTTCTCTCGATCAAGGACCTCAATCTCTACACCACCATCGACGACCTGAACGGTTACGACTGGTACGTGGTTCTCAACCGCGGCCACGACACGTTCTACGGCAACGATTACGCCGACGTGATCCGCGGCGGCTACGGCAACGACGTGGTCTACTCCTATGGCGGCGCGGACATCGTGTTCGGTGATGCCGGAAACGACAAGCTCTACGGGCTGAACGGCGACGACGATCTCTACGGCGGCACCGGCAGGGACTATCTCAACGGCGGCTCCGGCAGCGATTATCTCAGCGGCGGCCTCGACAACGACACCCTGGTCGGCGGTGCCGGACGGGATTACTTCGTGTTCGACGCGAAGCCCTCGCGCACCAATGTCGATACGATCACGGATTTCAGTCCCGTCTATGACACGATCATGCTCGACAACAGGATCTTCACGAGGCTCGGGCCGGACGGCTGGCTCTCCTCGGCCGCGTTCCGGACCGGCTCGGCCGCGGCGGATTCCAGCGACCGCATCATCTACAACAAGAGCACCGGGGCCCTGCTCTACGATCCCGACGGGATCGGCGGCGCGGCGGCCGTCAAGTTCGCGCAGCTGAAGGCGGGACTCGCCATCACAAAGGCCGATTTCTACGTGCTCTAGCGTCCAGCCTCTCCGGCAGGATCTCAGCCCCGGTCTGACCGGGGCTTTTCTTTTAGGGAACACCTGCACCGGCCTGGCGTTGCGCTCCCATGCAAGACATCACGCTGACCCTAACCACGGCTCTCGACCGTTGGCAGAGCTTGTGGCCGAGCTGGCTCGTCAACACCGCTTTCCTTGCCGTCGCGGCCATTCTGCTCCTTTTCCTCCATTCCCTCGTCTTCAATGGCCTGCGCCTGGCGCTGAAAGGACGGCTGGCGGAGTTCGGGCGCAAGCTGCTGCACAGAATCGGTTCGCCGACGAGGCTCGGCATCCTGGTGCTCGGTCTCGGTCTCGTGCTGCAGGCCCTGCCGAGGCGAGGCCCTGGCTTCGATCTGTTCGAGCGAGGGCTTCTCTTCGGCTTCATCATCTTCCTGGGCTGGAGCGCGATCACCATCGTGAACACCGCCTCCGAGATCTATCTGCGCCGGGCGCTGAGAGGCTCCGAGGACAGCGTCCTGAGCCGCAAGCTCCTCACCCAGGTGCGCCTGCTGCGCCGAACGGTCGTGTTCGGCCTCGGCTTTCTCACGTTCTCGGCGATGCTCATGACGATTCCGTCCGTCAGGCAGTATGGGGTCAGTCTTTTCGCCTCGGCGGGCGTCGCGGGCCTGGCGGTCGGCCTGGCGGCGCGGCCTGTGCTCTCGAACCTGATCGCGGGCGTTCAGCTCGCCGTCGCCCAGCCCATCCGGCTCGGGGACGAGGTGCTGCTCGAAGGCGAGTTCGGCACTGTGGAGGAGATCCAGACCACCTATGTGGTCATCCGCCTGTGGGACTGGCGGCGCATGGTCGTTCCTCTCTCCTACTTCATGGAAAAGCCGTTCCAGAACTGGACACGGCAATCGAGCTCCCTTCTCGGATCGGTCTTCTGGTATGTGGACTATGCCACGCCCATCGACGAGGTTCGGGCCAAGTTCATGGAAATCCTGAAGGAATCGAAACTCTGGGATGGGCAGGTCGGCGTCCTGCATGTCACCGATGCCAAGGAGACCACCATCGAGATCAGAGGCCTCATGAGCGCGGCTTCCTCGGGGGCCTCCGCAGACCTTCGCAACGAGGTCCGGGAGAAGCTCATCACTTGGCTTCTGGACACCTATCCGCAGGCGCTCCCCCGCACCCGGACGGAATTCGTGAGCCCCGGCCCGGAGGCGCTGGCGGAGGCCCGGCCACATTAATGCGAGCTTAAGACGCTATGCTACTAAAGCATAACTGACCTACATTATTACCGCTCCTCTTTTGCGGCGCACAGGACTATATGCTGCATCGCACACACAAGAACAAAGGCCCGCCGGTCACAGGGGCCGGCCAACTGATAGGAGCTTCCCATGTTCGTGTCCTACATCCTTGCTAAAGTCCGCACTTACCTGCGTTATCGCGAAACCGTCCGTGAGCTCTCCCTGCTTTCGGACCGTGAGCTCGACGATCTCGGCATCTCCCGCTTCCAGATCGAGAGCATCGCCCGCGAGCACGCCGCTGCGTAAAGAACAGCTGCACCGCAGCAAAGAAGACGATTCTCGCCCGCCGCAAGCGGGCGTTTTCTTTTGGGCCCTTGCCTTCGAGCCGCAGCTTCGGGCGGCGGACAGGGTCCACTTCTCCGAAGAATGCTCTAGCGGCCGCCCGTGACAGGCAGATTGGCCCCCGTGATGTAGGAGGCCGCGTCGGACATCAGGAACAGCACGGCTTCGGCAATTTCCTCCGGCTCTCCGATTCGCTGCATGGGAATAGCGGGCTTCAGGCGCTCCAGACGCCCCAGATCCTGTGTGCTGCGCTCGTGAATGTCCGTGCGGGTCATGCCCGGCGAGACGGCATTCACGCGAATGCCGTCGAGGGCCACTTCCCGGGAGAGCCCGACCGTCAGCGTATCGATCGCGCCCTTCGTGGCCGCATACCAGACATACTCGCCCGGGCTGCCGAGCTTGGCCGCGACGGATGAGATGTTGACGATCGAGCCGCCTTGGCCGCCCTGTCTGGTCGAGAGCCGCCGCACCGCCTCGCGCGCCACGAAGAGGGCACCGGTCACGTTGATGTCGACGCAGCTGCGCAGAACCTCCGCAGAGGTATCCTCCAGGCGGCCGGACTTGCCGGTGATGCCCGCGTTGTTCACCACGTGCGAGAGAGGCCCCAAGCCCGCCTCGGCCTCGTCGAACATGCGCAGCACGTCCCCTTCGACGGCGACATCGCCCTGGCAGGCCACGGCCTTGGCGCCGGAGGCGCGGCAGGCGTCCAGCACCGCCTCCGCCGCTTCCCGCTCCGCGCGGTAGGTGATCGCCACGTCATGGCCGCGCGCCGCCGCCAGCTGCGCCACCGAGGCCCCTATGCCCCGGCTGCCACCCGTAATAAGAACCACCGGCCGCTTCGATTGCATAGCGTCAACCTCTTCAAACATAGCGGCTCAGCTTGACCAGGGCTCCCATGGGAGTCAACAAGGCCGCCCGGGAGAATGACCATGAGCAAGATCGAACCCATCCACGTCATCGGCGGCGGCCTCGCAGGCTCCGAAGCCACCTGGCAGATCGCGCAGGCCGGCGTTCCCGTCATCCTGCATGAGATGCGGCCGTTGCGCGGCACCGACGCCCACAAGACGCAAGGCCTCGCCGAGCTCGTCTGCTCCAATTCCTTCCGTTCGGACGATGCGGAAACGAACGCCGTCGGCCTGCTGCATCAGGAGATGCGCACCCTGGGCTCCCTCATAATGGCCAAGGGGGACGCCAACCAGGTGCCCGCAGGCGGCGCGCTGGCTGTGGACCGCGACGGGTTCTCGGATGCGGTGACGGCAGCCCTCGAAGCGCACCCGCTCGTCACCATCGAACGCGGCGAGATCACCGGCATCCCGCCGGAGGAATGGTCGTCCGTCATTGTCGCCACCGGCCCTCTCACCTCGCCCGCCCTGGCCGAGGCGATCCTCGGACTCACGGGCGAGACCTCCCTCGCCTTCTTCGACGCGATCGCCCCCATCGTGTACCGCGAATCCATCAACATGGACATCGCCTGGTTCCAGTCGCGCTACGACAAGATCGGCCCCGGCGGCACGGGCAAGGATTACATCAACTGCCCGATGACGAAGGAGCAGTACGACGCCTTCGTGGACGCCCTGTTGGCGGGGGACAAGACGGAGTTCAAGGAATGGGAGGCCAACACCCCCTATTTCGACGGCTGCCTGCCCATCGAGGTCATGGCCGAGCGCGGCCGCGAGACCCTGCGCCACGGTCCCATGAAGCCCGTCGGCCTCACCGACCCGCGCAACCCGGACGTGAAGCCCTATGCCGTGGTGCAGCTGCGCCAGGACAATGCGCTCGGCACCCTGTTCAACATGGTGGGCTTCCAGACCAAGCTGAAATACGGTGCGCAGACCGCCATCCTCCGCATGATCCCGGGTCTGGAGAATGCCGAGTTCGCACGCCTCGGCGGCATTCACCGCAACACCTATCTCAACTCGCCGAAGCTTCTCGATCCGACCCTGCGCCTGAAGGCGATGCCGCGCCTGCGCTTCGCCGGCCAGATCACCGGCTGCGAGGGCTACGTCGAGAGCGCGGCGGTGGGCCTCATGACGGGCCGCTTCGCGGCCGCCGAGCGGCTGGGCCGGCCGATCCAGCCGTTGCCCCACACGACCGCTCTGGGCGCCCTGATCAATCACATCACGGGCGGGCACATCGAAACCATCGACGAGGGGCCGCGCTCCTTCCAGCCGATGAACGTGAACTTCGGCCTCTTCCCGCCGCTCGACCGCGCCCCAAAGGCAGAGGACGGCAAGCGCCTGCGCGGCTCGGCCAAGGCCATCGCGAGGAAGAAGATGCTCACGGACCGCGCCCGTGCGGATCTCGCAGCATGGCTTGCAGCCTCGAACCTGCCGGCTGCGGCCGAGTAGACGGCGTCTCCGGATGCCTGTGCTGACAAGGGCGGAATGGGACGGCGGGAGCGCTCTTCCTAAAACGGCCCGCGCCAGAGAGCCCAGATCTTTCGCCATCGCGGGAGATCGACGAGCGTGTGGAGCGGATCGTAGTCGCCCTTCTCCATGACCTTGAGGTAAGGCTCGACCAGCGCGAGCGGACCGAAGGCCGGCTCGGCCGCAGGAGGAACCGTCGCCCGCAGCCTTCTCGTCTG
>DASRWK010000425.1:0-4139 GCA_035776715.1 Microvirga sp. | reverse complement strand
GTGCGGCTCGGCATGCGCAGGCGCAAGAGCGGCCACAGGGAGAGGAGAAACGCGGCGGTGAACAGGCCGAGGCCGATCGAGCGCCAGAAGGGGGTGGCATCGAGCCAGAGCCCGAACCACGAGAGCGTGAGAAACAGGAGGACGATGGCGAGCGGCAGCCAGATCCGGGGCCATGCCTCCTCCCACCAGAGGGACCAGCGCGCGAAATTGACCAGGCGCCCGAACCTCTTGCTCAGGGTGCTCTGCGCAGGCGACAGGTTCGGGCCTTCGCTCATGCCAAAAGTCTCCGCAGCACGGATTGTGCCAACGCCCCCCTCGAAAAGCTAGCACGCCATGCCCGGATGACCAGCCGCCAAATAGGCACAAAGCGCCGCAAGGAGTGATTCCCGTGGGTGCCGCGTTCACATCCTCGTCAATGAGAAGACAACCGCCGAGCCAGATCTCGGTTCACGGGCTCACGCCAGCCAGCCTGGAATCCTGTCGAGGCCGATGAGATCCTCGTAAGTCGGGCGCGGGCGTACCACGGCACTGTCCGGACCGCGCACCAGAACCTCGGGCACGAGCAGGCGCGTATTGTAGGTGTTGGCCTGGACCGCCCCATAGGCGCCCGCCGTCATGACGGCGATGAGATCGCCCGGCTTCACGGCCGGCATGTCGCGGGAGAGCGCGAGATAATCGCCCGTCTCGCAGACGGGACCGACCACGTCGGCGACGATGCGGGGTGTCTTCGGGGAGGGTTCCGCCACCGGCCTGATGTTGTGATAGGCCTCGTAGAGCGTCGGGCGGATGAGATCGTTCATCGCCGCATCGACGATCACGAAGGTGCGGTCGGCGCCTTCCTTCACATAGACGACCTTCGCGACGAGAATGCCCGCATTGCCGGCGATCAGGCGGCCCATCTCGAAGACGAGCTTGAGTCCGAGATCCTGCGTGTGCCGCTTGATGATCCGGGCATAGGCCTGCGGATCGGGCGGCGGCTCGTTGTCGTCGCGATAGGGCACGCCGAGGCCGCCGCCGAGATCGATGTGGCGGAGCCTGTGCCCGTCCGCCATCAGGTTCCGGGCGAGCTCGGCCAGAAGCGCGGTGGCATTGTCGAAGGGGGAGAGATCGGTGATCTGGCTGCCGATATGCATATCGACGCCGGTGATCTCGATGCCCTTCAGTTGGGCGGCCCGGGCATAGACCTCACGAGCACGGGAGATCGGGATGCCGAATTTGTTCTCGGACTTCCCGGTCGAAATTTTCTGGTGGGTCTTGGCGTCCACGTCCGGGTTGATGCGGATCGAGATCGGGGCCCGCCTGCCTTTGGAGATGGCAACCTCGGAGAGCGCCTCCAGCTCCGGCTCTGATTCCACGTTGAAGCAGAGGATGCCGTTGTCGAGAGCGAAGGCCATCTCGGGTTTCGTCTTCCCGACGCCGGAGAACACCACGCGCTCGCCCGGCACGCCTGCCGCCAGCGCGCGGCGCAGCTCGCCTTCCGACACGATGTCCATGCCGGCGCCCAGGCGGCCCAAGGTTTTGAGCACCGCCTGATTGGAATTCGCCTTCATGGCGTAGCAGACGAGGGCATCGGTATCCGCGAAGGCTTCTGCGAACACGCGGTAATGCCGCTCGAGAGTGGCCGTGGAATAGCAGTAGAACGGGGTTCCGACCTCGTCGGCGAGACGGCGCAGGTTGACGTCCTCCGCATGGAGAACGCCGTCGCGATAGGTGAAATTGTGCATCGGGCGGCCTTACAGCAGCGGGTCGAGAATGAAGGGCTTGTTGGGAATGGTATAGCCGCGCGTGTCTCTCGAACGGGGTGTGCCGACCGGAGAGGGCAGGGTGGGCTGGTCTGCTTCAGTCTCCTGCTGCTGCTGCGCCTGAGCTGCGGCGGAGCCCGGAGGCGGCTCGAGCGCGCCGCGACGGCCGCAGGCCGAGAGGCCGAGGACGATGAGGCCGGCCACCAGGGCCGCACGGGAGAGAGAAACGCAGGTCGACATCAACAGGCTCCGAAACGTGGCGCACCATAACGGGAAGCGACGGCCAATGCGAGAGGCAAGGTGAAGCTTCACACCTCCTGCTCCAAGCCTTCAGGATCCACGGCATCGTGATGGCGGCTCCCCCAAGCCGGGGCTTGAGGCTTGACCGAAAAAGGGCCACATCGGGCCCATGTCGAACACACCGGAATCCCTGAAAGCTCCGAAGACCCATGGCCGCTTCTGGCTCGCCGGCCTCGCTACCCTCGCCGTGATCGGGGCGGGGGCGGTCTGGTACGGCTCTTCCCGTACAGGAGCCGAAACCGCTCAGGCGGGCGAATGCCGTGCCTCGCAATCCATTGCGGAGCGCCTCAAGCCGCTTGCGAAAGGTGAGCTGGCCGCTCTCGGCGTCAGCAATGTGCCCAAGCCGCCGCCGACGATTGGCTTTTCCGGCCCGGAAGGGCAGGCGCTGAGCCTGTCCGACTTCAAAGGCAAGACAATCCTCGTGAATCTCTGGGCCACCTGGTGCGTCCCCTGCCGCCAGGAGATGCCTGCGCTCGACGAGCTGCAGGCCAAACTGGGTGGGGCCGATTTCCAGGTGGTCGCCATCAACGTGGACACCCGCAATCCCGAGAAGCCGAAGGCGTGGCTGCAGGAGAACGGCATCCGGAACCTGACCTATTACGCGGATCCGGCGGGCAAGCTGCTCCAGGTTCTGCAGAAGTCGGGCCATGTGGTCGGCTTGCCCACGACCTTCGTCGTCGATGCCTCGGGCTGCGAGATCGCGATCCTGAAAGGCCCGGCGGAATGGGCCTCCCCCGATGCGCTGACCCTTGTCCGTGCGGCGTTGGGGCGTTCTTAAGCCCGGAATGCGCCCTCGCCGTCAGGCGTGCCGGCTTCGCCGGAAAAGGCAGGCTTGGAGAGCCGCCAGGGTCGGTCCATGGCTTGGCGCATTTCGCCATTCTTGAGCAGGCGTGGGGTGCCGTCGGCCGAAATTTCCTCGATCACGAGAAATCCGAGGCGCTGAAGCATCGTGGCCGCCATCCTGGTAGCGACGTCATCCGCCCCCACGGCCAGCGAACCGGCCGCATAGACCCGTTCCAGGATGGTTTTCGGATGGTGCGCCGCCTTTGCGCGCGGCTTGAAAGGGACGACATTCGTCGTCTCTGTCTCGAACATGGAAGACCCCCGATTCCGCCGCTCCTTTCTGTTTTTCTGAGCGGCTGTGTCTTGAGCCATATGTAGAAAGCCTGGCGGTATTCCGGAATGCGACATAAGACGCTTCTCCCCGGAACCCCAGGCGCAACAAAAAAGCGGGGCAAAGGCCCCGCTGTGACGCTTTCGTTCGAGAAGAGGCGCGATCAGGCGCTCTGCTGAACCTGGATGCCCTTGTCGGCGAAGAGCTGCTGCAGCTCGCCGGCCTGGAACATCTCGCGGGTGATGTCGCAGCCGCCGATGAACTCGCCCTTTACGTAGAGCTGGGGAATGGTCGGCCAGTTGGAATAGTCCTTGATGCCTTGGCGGATGGTCTCGTCCTCGAGCACGTTGATGCCCTTGTAGGGCACGCCGAGGTAGTTGAGGATCTGGACCACTTGCCCCGAGAACCCGCACATGGGGAATTGCGGCGTGCCCTTCATGAACAGCACGACGTCGTTGGACTTCACTTCGTTGTCGATGATCTGGTTGGCGTCAGCCATGGAGGTCTCCTGTTCCGCAGCGGTCAAGGCGCTGGGGTGCTATCTCAATTGTCGGGTGCCAGCGTCGTCAATGCAAGGGCGTGGAGCGCTCCGCCCATGCGGCCTTGCAGCGCTGCATAGACCATCTGGTGCTGCTGGACCCGGGACTTGCCCTTGAAGGCAGAGGACGTGACGGTGGCGGCGTAGTGATCGCCGTCGCCCGCCAGATCCTTGATCTCCACGACCGCATCCGGCAGGGCGGCCTTGATCATGCTCTCGATATCGCGTGCATCCATTGCCATGGATCAAACTCCTCAAGCCTTTCCGGCCATGTAGTCGGGCAGCCAGGATTCGTGAGCGTTCTTCAACTGCTTCACGGATATGGCCTGCTGGCCCGGCAGAATCAACGAATTGCCGCCCGTGACGCCCAGCGTCACGGCGGGGATGCCGACGGCGCCTGCCGCGTAGAGAATGTCGGCGGCCGCGTCCTCGTCGACGGCGATGA
>DASRWK010000424.1:0-2702 GCA_035776715.1 Microvirga sp. | reverse complement strand
AAGCCATTCTTCATAGAGGGCTCCTCCCGTTCGGCGGAGCACCACCCGCGCCGCCTCATCACGACCAGAGCGTAGGCAAATCATGCGTCCTCGTTGAAATAGCGAGCACCTGGCCCGCGTTCGAAGGAGCCGGCTCGGGGATGCTCGGCGCCGAGGTCGATCTGATTGATGGTGTAATAGTGGCAGTTGTTCGAGCCGTCCGTGAAGACCGTGTGCAGCCTTTGCGTGCCGGGCTCGAAGGCGATGTGATAGCTGAAGTCGTCGTAGACGCCGCCGAGCCGCATGCGCGCCGAGCCGTCGAGCAGGTCGGCGATCACCTAGGTGGCTGGTGTCCAACGAGCGCCATCTGGCAGCACGACCATTCAGTCACCCCCGAGGGGCATGAGGGTTGGCCGCAGGACGGTCCCCCCAGGCTGGTGGGAGAGCCATAAAATCGACCGGACGCCTACAAGGGCCAAGGGAGCCGGGGTGAGTTGAGAGTGTCGGGCGGCCCTCCCCCTTACACGCTCCAGGCCGGTTGCCCACTCCGTTCGAGAGAATGCAGCCCGAGTATCGCGAGCCGATTGAGATTCACAGCCGCGCTGCGCATGGCGAAGTCCTGTGCAATGCGTTCCGTCCCGCGTACGCGAGCTCGGCGGCCACCGTGGCGACGATGCATCAGGTGCGCGAGCTTTCGCTCGACCTTCGGACGGGTGGCCTTGTAGCTGGCGCGCCAGGCGGGATTCTTCTGGTTGGCGCGTTCTTGCAGCAGCTGACGTTCGTGCTTGTGCAGGCGAATTGTGCGACCCCTTTTGCTCGTTGTGCACGAAGGCGCAAGCGGGCATGCCTTGCAGGCGAGACCGAACTCCGCCATCCCGGAGCCATCCTTGCTACGGCGAATCGAGACCAAGCGCTCGTTGGGGCAGGTGACGGTGTTGTTGGCGAGATCGATCCGGAAGGCGTCTTTGGAGAAGAGCCCCTCGTGCATTGAGGGAGCTTGCACCTTCACCTTCGCGCTAGCGCCTTTCTCTTCGAGATGCGTGAGCACCTCCGCCGTGCCATACGAGGCATCGCCATAGACTTCGATAGGCTCGGAGAGCGGTGCCCTCGTCCCCTCCGCCCTCGTGCTCGTGGCCATCGCCGCCGGCGCGTCAGGCTCGCCCTCGCATGCGTTGACAGAGCCTTTCTTCAGCGGCGCGACGGAAGGCAGGCTCTCTTCGAGCAACTCCTTGGCAACAGCCCCATCGGCCACGTTGCTGGCGGTGACGGTCGTCGAGGTGATGATCTCCGAATCGGGGTCGAGCGCGATGTGCCCCTTGTACCCATCGAAGCCGCGCGCGGCCGTCTTGTGGCCGTGACGCGTTTCCGGATCGACGGTCGAGATCACTCGGTCCGGCGCGACACGCCTCGCGATCCGAAACCGTCCGTCCTCGGTCGGCTCCACGTCCTGCCCTACGACGGTCGCCACAAGCTCGGCCGCCTTCTTCACCTCGTCGTCCAGCTCACGACCCTCGAGATACGCGAGCACCGCATAAGCATCGCGCGCCAGGGCATCGACCAGGGCCTCGCGCGCGGCACGGTCCTCCCAATCGCACATCGGCTTGCCGGCCGTCGCGTACTCGTCGTCACGCTTGAGCACCTCGCGCAGCGCCGACGCCATCGATTCGTCCGCGCTACGAAGCAGGCCGCGAACGGCCGAACGGATCATGGTCACCGTGTCCTGCGTCGCGACCGCATCGTACAGCGGCGTCGAATCCAGCACCCGTCGACGGCCCACAAGCCCCGCCGACGTGGCCACCTCCAAGACGGTCTTGAAGATGCGCTCCGGCTCCTTGGAAGCTCGAAGCCTCGCTCTCATGTCCACAAGCACCGTATGCACGAAAGCGGGGTACTCCAGGTCCAATCCTCCAGCCGCGTACTTCCATCTCACGTCGAACGTGAACCGCTCGACCGCCTCCCGGTCCGACAGCCCCTCCAGTCGCTGCAGCACCATCACGACCGCTACGATGCGCGGCGGAATTGAGCGGCGACCCATGTCCCGAAACAGATCCGCAAACGATTCGTCGGGGAACAGGCGGTGACATTCTCGGTGCAGCAAGCTGTAGATGGATGTCGGCGACAGCTTCCCCTCGCAGAACTCCGTCGTCCGCCTCTCGAGGCCTTCCTGCTGCGGCGCACAGCCAAGCGTCATGACGATGCTGGTACACGATCCCATCGTGATGGCGTTACGAAAAACACCAGCCACCTAGGCTGTGGATTTATCACCGAACAGGCCGCTATCCTCCGATCCATGAAAACTTCGCCTCTTAACTCTCGCCGGTTGGGAATCGCGCTGCTCCTCGCGGCGCCCGCGATCGCCGCGTGCGGCAAGTCCGTGCAGCCGCCCGCCCAGGCGCCCCTCGCTCGGCGCTCCGCGGACGAGATCATCCTCGCAGCCAGGCTCTCCCCGGACGTCGCGCCCAAGGCCGCGTTCGAGATCCACCGCCTCGACGCCTTCGCCGCGTGCAGCGCCGTGCAGACGAGGTTCGAAGGCGAGGCCCGCGTCAAGGCCGAGAGCTCGGGCGGCGCGGGCAGCGGAATCCTCGCCGGGGTCATCATCGGAGGCCTCGGCCTCGTCGGAGGCGTGGTCACCACCGCGCTCGCCGCGGGCATCGAGGCGCCCCCCGTCCCGAGCACCCCGCAGCCCCCGGACGTTGAGCCCCCCGATGTGGAGGGCAAGACGG
>DASRWK010000423.1:0-5807 GCA_035776715.1 Microvirga sp. | reverse complement strand
AGCGGAGCGCTCGAAACCGTTTCCCGACATCTTCCAGGCCGCCCTCCACAAGCTGTCGCCGCTCTCCGCTCATGAGACGATGGTGGTCGGCGACACGCCCTATGATGCGGAGGCCGCGCGCAATGCGGGTCTCAGGATGGTGGGCGTGCTCAGCGGCGGCTTCTCCGAGGAGGCGCTGCGGGAAGCGGGCTGCGTTGCGATCTATCGCGATCCGGAGGATCTGCTGAGAAACTACGACAGCTCGCCCCTCGCCGCATCGTAGGGTCTTCGCCGGGCCGGCTCGGCGAAGACCGTCCGGTCAGGAGGCGATGCTTTCCACCCGCAGATTGTTCTGCACATGCCGCACGCCCGAGGCGAGTTCCGCGAGGTCCTCGGCGCGGCGCTTGAGGCCGCGGCTCGCCACCATTCCGGAGAGCGTCACCTCGCCGTCCTTCACCGTCACCTCCACGTTCGAGGCATCGATGAAGCGGTCTTCCGTCAGGCGTTCGCACACGTCCTCATGGATGCGCTCGTCGGAGCGCTTGTAGCCCTTCGGGCCGCGCCCGCGATGGGGACCGGACATGCCCCGTCCCGTGTCCTCCCCCATGCCGCGGGCACCGCGCACATCGGGATCGTTCGGGTCGCGGTCTCCCAGAGCGCCGAGGCCCGAGCGGTGACGGACATAACGGGGCGCGAAGCCTTCATCGTCGGATGGGCCGCCGTGACCGTCGTCGATCACGCCTCCCGAGAAATCGCCGGCATCGCTGCCGTAGCCGCCCGGATATTCCCGGCCCTCGCCCCGGAAGCCGACGGCGCCGTTCGGCACGTCGCCGTAGCCGTTGCCGTCATTGGTGGGGTTCCGATTCCTGCGGCGGGTGTCTACCATGGCTTGAGCTCCTGTTCTGTGCCAAGAGCAACAACCCGATCTCCCCCAGGTTCCGTCCCATGAAGGCCGCGCAACGCATCAAGCTGTTCGAGACGATCTATGCGCGCGATGGCGGATGTTGCGTCTATTGCGGCGTGGAAACGCGCCGCCTGGCCAAGGGGCTGAGCCGCTCGCCGAACCTGGCGACCCTCGATCATGTGGTGCCCCGCTCCCGGGGCGGACCGCTGAATCCCTCCAATCTCGTGCTTGCCTGCCAGGCCTGCAACAACCGGCGCGGCGTAATGGACGCGGAGGAATTCCGCGCCCTCAGGAAAGGCGAGCCGTCGCCCTGACCGTGGAACGCTTGCTCCCGGCCGGACGTTCGGCACGCGGAAAGCGTTTCCGGAGAAGGAGTGAACCATGAACCTCGAAGACAAGGTGCGCGAGGCGATCGTCGCCGAATTGCGGCGGCAGGCGGAGGCGGGAAGCCAGGGCCTGCGGGTCGATGCGAAAGAGGCGGAGATGATGACGATCGAGGGGCGCGTGAACCTCGACGAGCTGGCGATGGCGGTCGTCGGATCGCTCGCCGGCGGGCCTTAAGCGCTGGCACGAGCGTCCGCCGCGGCCGTGGCGGCGGCCACATGCGGATCGAGTCTGATCACGTTGAGCCGTTTTGCCTCGCGGCGTGCATCGGCAAGCTGTGCGAGGGCGTGCTCCATGTCGCGCATCCCGGCCGCCCAGCGGTCCCGAAGCGAGGCGGGTGAGTAATCGAAGGCCTTTCCCGCACGCTCGTCGCTGCCCGACTGATAGGCCAGATGCAGGAGCGTGACGGACGATCCGTCCGGTTCGATCCGTTCGCGAAGGCCGTATTCCCGCTGCAGGGCCTGGATGCTGCGCCGGGAGGAGCTCGCGAAGATCAGGTCGTTGGCCCGCTCGGCGCTCGCATCGAGCGAGGCCGGGCGCGAGGCCGTGAGGCTGAAGAGCTCGACCGCGATGCAGAGCGTGTCTTCCACGGGCGGATTTCCCAGGGCGACATCCACCGGGAGGTTGTTGGTGAAGCCCGGATCGCACAGAAGGTGTCCGCCGATCTCTACCGGCGGAAAGACCGGCATGATGGCCGAGGTGGCCAGGAGATGCTCTGGCCCAATTTCCTCACGTGCCGTGTCGAAGACGATCTCCTCGCCCGTTTCGACATCGACGCAGACGCCGGTGAAGCGGATGTCGCCCCGGTTCAGCCTTGCGAAATCGATCAGCCGCTCCAGGGTCTCCCGCAGCGGCCTGTGATCGTAGAGCGCCACATCGCTCGGCATCCAGGGCAGCATGGAGAGCAGGCCCGGGAAGCGGTGTCCGAAGAGCCCGGGGCGTCCGAGCAGGAGGGCGAGCGCGGTATGGGCCTCATTGTAGGCGTGCCGGATCGATGAATCGCGGTTGGGCGCGAAACCGGAATGAATCTTCGCCTGCTCCCAGAACTCCCTGAGGCGGGGCACCCGTTGTTCCGGCACGTTGCCGGCGATGATCGCCCCCGTGATCGCCCCGATGGAGGCACCGACGATCCAGCGCGGCTCGATACCCCGCTGCTGCAGATTCTCGTAGGCGCCGGCGAGATAGGAGCCGAGGGCATTGCCGCCGCCGAGAACCAGCACGACCGGCCGGTTCTTTTCCGGAAGAGACGAAAGGGGCATCTTCACCGCCTTGATGGGAGATGGCGGGGAACGCGTGCTTTCTTCCGTTGGTTCCGATCGCCCTCAGGCAGGAAGGGACACTTTGGGCGGTAGCGGGAACAGGCGCAGGAAGCGGCCGGCCAGCGCCCTGTCGCCTTCCACTTTGAGCGCGCCTGCGCTCTCCAGGGCCTCCAGAGGCTGGCCGCCATAGATGGCGCCCGCCACCACGGGCGGCGTCCCGGTGAAGATCAGGTCCGCGTCATCCACCGGCCCTCGCACAATCTCGATCCTGCCGTCGGCCAGGTGCGCGAGGAAGGTTTCGGACTCGCTCAGGCGAAAGCCGATCCTCGCATCGAGCCCCTCGGCACGGCTGGCGTCCAGCATCGTCCGCAGCGACAGGAGGAAGGAGGCGGCGCTGAAGGGAAGGGTGGGGTCGTGCAGGGGCGAGCGGGCGGCCCAGCGGCCGAGAGCCTGGAAGATCGGCTCGCTCTCGTAACCCCAGTCGGTCAGCTCGTAGACCTGGACGGAAGCGGGGGGCGGCAGCTTGCGGCGGGTGAGGACGCCCACGGCCTCCAGGCCTTCGAGGCGCTGGGTGAGGACGTTGGCGCTGATGCCGGGCAGGCTCTCGCGCAGGTCGCCGAAGCGCTTGGGGCCCAGCATGAGCTCGCGCATGACCAGCAGCGCCCAGCGTTCGCCGACCAGATCGAGCGCATGGGCGGCCGCGCAGGCATCCTCGTAATGGCGCCGGGGCCGGGTCTCCGCAGGCTTGGTTATTTTTTCTAACTTCATAGTTGCAATTTATAACTTTATCTGGAATCAATGTCAAAGCCAGACAGGGAGGAAATCATGTCGAAGCTCATTTTCGTGAATCTGCCGGTCGCCGATCTCGCGCGGGCCAATGCGTTCTATGAGGCTATTGGGGCTGTGAAGAACCCGCAGTTCAGCGATCACACCGCCACCTGCATGGTCATCTCCGAGACCATCCACGCGATGCTTTTGACCCACGAGAAGTTCCGCCAGTTCACGCCCAAGAAGATCGCCAACGCGCGCGAGACGACCGAGGTTCTGATCTGCCTGTCGGCCGGAAGCCGCGAGGAGGTCGACGCCACGGTGGCGAAGGCCGCCGCCGCGGGCGGACGGGCCGATCCCGGACCGCAGCAGGATTACGGATTCATGTATGGCCGCAGCTTCGAGGCTCCGGACGGTCACATCTGGGAAGTGATGTGGATGGACATGGAGGCGGCCAAGACGGCCATGGCCGAAATGGCGGACGCGTAAGAACTCGGATCAACCGCAGAGGACGAGCCCATGACGAACGACACCGCCGCCCATGAACTGTCAGTCACCCGGCTGATCGATGCCTCGCCCGAAACCGTCTATCGCGTGTGGACCGAGCGCACTGCCGAATGGTGGGCGCCGCGCCCCTACACCACCCCGGAGGTCCACATGGATCTCCGGCCGGGCGGGCGCTGCCTGATGGCCATGCGGGCTCCCGACGGGACCGATCTTCCCCGTCAGGAGGGCGTGTTCCTCGAAGTGCTGCCGAACCGAAAGCTCGTGTTCACCGACGCGTTCAGAGCCGGATGGATTCCGCAGGATCCGTTCATGGTGGTGATCGTCACCTTCGAGCCCGAAGGATCGGGAACACGCTACACGGCGCACGTCCGCCATTGGAACGAGGAGACGCTGAAGCGGCACGAGGCCATGGGCTTTCATGAGGGCTGGGGCACTGTCGCGGGCCAGCTCGCCGCCCTGGCGGAAGGCCGCTCCATTCCGGACGCCGCGTGAATACGGATTGTCCTCCCGGAGGAACAGGAAATGTCCAAGATCGCACCTTGCCTATGGTTCGACGGCAAAGCCGAGGAAGCCGCGAACTTCTATGTGTCTCTCTTGCCCGATTCCCGGATCGACGCCGTTCTGCCCTACACGGTCGAGACGCCCGGCGGCTCGCCGGGCGACGTGATGGCGGTGGAATTCACGCTCGCGGGCCTGCGCTACATGGCCCTGAACGGCGGGCCGTATCACCAGTTCACGCCGGCCATCTCGCTCTTCGTCACCTGCGCCGATCAGGAGGAGGTCGACCGGTTGTGGAACGCCCTGTCGGTCGGTGGCACGCCCATACAATGCGGATGGATCACCGATCGCTTCGGCGTCTCCTGGCAGATCGTGCCGGAAGCATTGAGCCGCATGATGAAGGACGAGGACCCTGCGAAGGTTCGGCGCGTAACCGAAGCGATGCTGTCGATGGTCAAGCTCGATGTCCGGGCACTGGAGGGTGCTTATCTCGGCAAGACGGCGGCGTGAAAGGGCTGGACGCCACTAATCGTCCAGTCTGAGCTGAGGCTTCTTGCTCACCTCTCGGATCTGCATCATTCCGTCGCTGACGATTCCGACTTTCCCCTCAAAGACGGGGTCATCGGCCAACACCGCTTCCAGCATTCTCCCAGGTCGGAATTCCCGGTCGAAGCTGGTGTATTCGAGGGTCAAGGGATGGATACAGCGGTCGAAAGTCAGTGACGATCCCAGAGGGAGGCGTTCGCCTCCCTTGAACGTTCGGCGCACGACGGCTGTGATCTCGCCGCAATGGGAGGGGTCGAGCTTTGGCAGGTGACGCGTGCTCAGAACCTCGACCTGCACATGAAACGGGGCTGCCCTCCATTCCCTTTTGATCGCCTCGGTCTCCTCCTTCGGAAGCGGCATGAGGGCGAGGCTCCCCGTGCCGACCGGCAGGATTGTAAGAAGGAGTCCCGCGAGCCTGATGAATTTCATGGCGGTATGCCTATCCCTTCGCCTTCGTTCCCTGGTGCTCCTCCAGGTAGCCGCGCAGCGATTGCCCCGCGCCCTCGATGTGTTTCTTCAGAAGCGCGCAGGCGGCGCCGATCTTGCCTTCCGTGCAGAGTTTGAGAATCTCGGCATGCTCGGCGGCGGCGCGCTCCATGCCATGGGTCAGCGAGAGCTGAAGACGCGTATGCCTGTCGCTCTCCTGCAGAAGATTGGCCACGATGGCGAGTGAACGCGGCTGCCTGGCATGCTGGTAGAGCACCATGTGGAACTCGGTGTTCAGCTCGCCCCAGCGGCTGATGTGCATGGCGCGCAGCTCCGAGCTGTATTCCTGCAGGATCCCGTTCAGCCGGTTGTAGTCCGCCTCCGTGAGGCGAGGGGCCGAGGCCCTGAGCAGGCGCGGTTCGAGCAGGGCTCTGAGGTCGAACAGCTCGTCGATCTCATCGGTTGAGAGCTCCGACACGATGGCGCCCCGGTGGGGATGGATCTTCACCAGCCCCTCCGCTTCCAGCTGCATCAGG
>DASRWK010000422.1:0-1918 GCA_035776715.1 Microvirga sp. | reverse complement strand
CGGCCCGACCTGATCCTGCTCGACATCATGATGCCGGACATGGATGGCATCGCGGTGACCAAGCGCCTCAAAGGCGACGAGGTGCTTCGGGCCATCCCCATCATTCTCCTGACCGCCAAATCCAGCATCAAGGACGTCGTTGCGGGCCTCGACGCCGGAGGCGACGATTACCTGACGAAGCCATTCGAACCCGCCACCCTCGTCGCGCGGGTGCGGTCTCTTCTCAGGATCAAAACACTTTACGACACTGTGCAGGCGCAGGCGGCAGAACTGGCCGTTCTGAACCGGGAACTGCAAATGCGGGTGAAGCAGCAGGTGCAGGAACTCGAACGGTTGCGAGATCTCAGGCGCTTCCTTGCGCCTCAGATCGCCGACATGATCGCCTCGAAGGGCGGCAATGCGGAAATTCTCGAACATCACCGCCGGGAAATCGTCGTGCTCTTCTGCGATCTGCGCGGCTTCACGAGCTTTGCCGAGATCGCCGCTCCCGAGGACGTGATGGCCCTGCTGAACGCCTATCACTCCAGGCTCGGGCCGCTGATCCACGCTGCTGAGGGAACGCTCGAGCGGTTCACGGGGGATGGCATGATGATCTTCTTCAACGATCCAATTCCCTGCCCCGATGCCGCCGCCCGCGCCGTGAGTCTCGCCGTCGCCATGCGCGACAGCACCCAGGCGCTGGCGCGCGACTGGGGCCTCCGCGGCTATTCCATCGGCTTCGGAATCGGCATCTCGCAGGGCTATGCGACGCTCGGCCGGATCGGTTTCGAGGGCCGGTTCGATTACGCGGCGATCGGTACCGTGACGAACGTCGCGGCGCGCCTCTGCTCGGAGGCGCGCGACGGTCAGATCCTTGTGACGCAGCGCATCGCAACCGAGGTGGAGGACATGGCCACGGCGATCTCCCTGGGTGACTTTCAGTTGAAGGGCTTGAGCCGCCCGATCCCGATCTACAACGTCGAGGGCCTCAAGACCTGACAGACCGGGTCCACTCGGCGACGGTCCGCTTTGCACCCTTCACATAGAGTTGCGCCAAGGCTGCGCCGACCGGGCCGGTGAAGCGCTCGTCGTCGGGAAGATCGTCCCCGAAGATCTCCCGCACGGCGAACAACTCTCTGGCCAACCGCTCCGGCGAGCCTCCTGCCCGATCCGCCCTCTCCCGCAGCCCCGCGGCCATGGGGTCGCGCACGTCGATGGGTGCCCCCTTCTCGTCGATGCCGGTCACGTAGCGCATCCAGGCCGCGACGCCCAGCGCGAGCCGGTCGATGGGAGCATCCTCGCGCAAGCGGTCCCGGACCGTCCCGAGCAGGCGTTGCGGCAGCTTCTGCGAGCCGTCCATGGCGATCTGCCACGTGCGATGCCGGAGGGCGGGGTTCTTGAACCTCTCGATGAGGGCGCGCTTATAGGCCTTGAGATCGGCGCCGGCGGGCATGTGGAGCGTGGGCGTCACCTCCTCGTCCATCAGCGCAGCGATCAGCCGCTCGAAGGCCGGATCGGCCATTGTGTGCGCGACAGTTTCATAACCGGCGAGATAGCCGAGATAGGCCAGCGTCGAGTGGCTTCCGTTGAGGAGCCGCAGCTTCATGTGCTCGTAGGGCTCCACGTCCGCCACGAACTCCGCTCCGGCGCTCTCCCAGGCTGGACGGCCCTGCGGGAACTGGTCTTCGATGACCCATTGCGTGAAGCGTTCGGTCACCACGGGCCATGCGTCGGTTACCCCCAGCGTCTCCCGGATGCGCCTGCGGTCCTCGTCGCTCGTCGCGGGGACGATCCGGTCGACCATGGTCGACGGACAGGACACCTCATCCGCCACGAACCGTCCGAAGGCGGGATCGGACAACTCCGCGAACCGCGTCAGGACGCGTTTCACCGTACGTCCGTTGGACGGAAGATTGTCGCAGGTGAGAACCGTGAAGGG
>DASRWK010000421.1:0-7345 GCA_035776715.1 Microvirga sp. | reverse complement strand
GACGCGATCATCCCGTCCATCGAGGGCTGGGCGCGGGTGACAGGGTTCAACACCATCTTCATCGACGACCGCGATCCCTTCGCCAACGGATTCCAGGTTGTCGACCAAGCCCGTTCTGCGTAGACCGGCCGGACCCTTCATGGGCGGCCCGCCCATGTCCGTGATGCTTCTTCCACGACAGGATTCATGATGCGGATCGCAATCGTTGGTGCAGGGATCGTCGGCCTTGCGGCGGCCCACGCGCTTCTCGACAAGGGGCATCAGGTGACCCTTGTCGACCCCGGCAACAATCATCAGCGACCCACGGAAGGCAATGCGGGCTGGATCGCCCATATGGACGTGATGCCGCTGGCATCGCCGAAGGCTTGGAGAAATCTTCCCCGCTGGATGATGGACCCTCTCGGGCCGCTCACCATCAGGCCGTCCTATCTTCCGGCCCTGACGCCGTGGCTGGTGCGGTTCGTGCTGGCTTCGTCTCCGGCGCGCATCAAGTCCAGCATCGCGGCCATCCGCTCGCTCAACGCCCAGGCTCTTCCGACCTGGAAGGAGCGCCTGTCCTCGCTCGGGCTCGAAGGACATCTTCGCGAGAAGGGGATCCTGTCCGTCTGGCGGAACCGCAACCATTTCCTGCAGGCCCAGGACATCATCGCGCGGCAGAGGGATTTCGGCATTCCGCTGGACGTTCTCGGGCCGCGCGAACTCGCCGATCTGGAGCCCGCGCTTCACAACGTCGAAGCGGCCGTTCTCTATAAGGACGGCTGCCATGTCTCGGATCCCGCGCTCCTGGCCTCCGATCTGCTGCGGCTCGCGATCGAGCGCGGCGCCGTGCGGATCGAGGGCAAGGCCCTCTCCGTCCAGCCGTCGAGCGACGCCGTTCACGTGCACACCGACGGCGCGGTGAGGAGCGTGGCGGCCGACCGCGTTCTGATTGCCGCCGGCGTCTGGTCCCGCGCGCTTGCCGAGCAGCTCGGCGACAGCATCCCACTCGATACCGAGCGCGGCTACAATGCCACCTATGCGAAGGGTGCTTTCGGGCTCGGCCGCCCGGTCATGTTCGAGGGCGAGGGGTTCGTGGCTTCGACCCTCGACACCGGCGACCGGGTCGGCGGCGCCGTGGAGTTCGCGGGAACGCAGGCGCCGCCCAATCATGAGCGCACCTCCGCCATGATCACGCGCCTCAAGCGATTTCTGCCGCATCTCGATGCGGACCAGCCGGCAAGGCGCTGGATGGGCTTCAGGCCCTCGATCCCGGATTCTCTTCCCGTGATCGGGCATTCGTCGCGGGACAAGCGCGTGCTCTACGCCTTCGGTCACGGTCATCATGGGCTGACACAAGCGGCCATCACGTCGCGCCTCGTCACCGAGCTGATGGAAGAGGCGCCCGCTTCGCTCGACCTGAAACCCTTCTCGGCTCAGCGCTTCTAGACGAGGCGCTCAAGATGAAGCGAATGAGGATGCATCGGCGTCCGTGCATTCGCACCGTTCACGCATGTCATGGTTCCGGCGGTTCAAGGACAGGGAAAGCTGATCGATTCTGAGACAGGCGCTTGACCACGTACTACGCGGAAGCGCTCAGACCTTAGGCGAAGTGCAGTAAATTTCATATTGCAAATTGTATCCAATATGCAGATTGTAGCGTCTGCTGAACTCGAGCGGGACCGCCGGGCTCGGAAACGGAATCAACCAGAGGACCAACGATGAGACTGAGGACAGTAGCGGCCACACTTCTTCTCGGCATGATTGCCGCCATGCCGGCCAAAGCGGACAAGCTCGACGACATCATCGCCTCCGGCGTGCTGCGCTGCGCCGTGACGCTCGACTTCCCTCCCATGGGTTCGCGCAACGAGAAGAACGAGCCCATCGGCTTCGACGTGGATACCTGCAACGATCTCGCGAAGGCTCTCGGCGTGAAGGCCGAGATCGTCGAGACGCCCTTCCCGGACCGTATTCCGGCGCTTGTTTCGGGGCGCGCGGATGTGGGCGTCGCCTCGACCTCCGACACGCTGGAGCGCGCCAAGACGATCGGCTTCTCCATTCCGTACTTCGCCTTCAAGATGGTCGTCCTCACGAAGGAGGACACGGGCATCGACGCCTATGAGAGCCTGAAGGGCAAGAAGACCGGCTCGACCGCCGGCACCTTCGAGGCGATCGCGCTCGAGAAGGACGTGAAGGCGTGGGGCGGCGGTTCGTTCCGTCCTTACCAGACCCAGGCCGACGTGTTCCTCGCGCTCTCGCAGGGACAGATCGACGCGACGGTCGTGACGAACACCGTGGCGCATTCCGTCGCCAAGTCCGGAAAGTACAAGGGCTTCGTGGTCAAGGGCGATGCTCCCTATGTCACGGACTACGTCTCGCTGATCACCCTTCGCGAGGAGCAGGGCCTCATCAACTACCTGAACCTCTTCGTGAATCAGCAGGTCCGCACGGGCCGCTACAAGGAGCTGTTCGAGAAGTGGGTCGGCGGCGAGGCTCCGGACCTGACCGTGAAGGGCGTCTACTACTGATCGAAGCGTATCGGCCCGGGGGCGAGCGTTCGCCCCCGGGTCTCGTTGATGGTTGTAACGTCCTCAGGCGCGCCCTTCATGCTGAACTACACCTTTCATTGGCGTCCGGCCCTGAACGCTCTGCCAGACATGCTGTCCGGCGCGTTGGTGTCGCTCCAGATCGCCGTGCTGTCGATGGTGATCGGCGTCATCTTCGCCATATTCCTGGCGCTCGGCCGCCAGTCGAACAACAAGCTGTTCTATGGATTCTCGACCGGATGGGTGGAGCTGGCGCGCAATACGCCGGCCCTCTTCCAGGTCTACATGACTTACTTCGGCCTCGGCTCTTTCGGCATCCAGCTCGATTCCTATGTGGCACTCCTCGCTGGCATCGCGTTCAACAACGCAGGCTATCTGGCGGAAACCTTTCGCGGCGGCCTGCGCGCCATCCCGCATACCCAGACACGCGCCGCACGCTCGCTCGGCATGAGCGCGCCGCAGGCGTTTCGCCTCATCGTTCTGCCGCAGATGTTCAGGGTCGTGTTCTACCCCATGTCCAACCAGATGGTCTGGGCGCTCCTGATGACGTCGCTCGGCGTCACGGTGGGATTGAACACGGATCTCACCGGCGTCACGCAGGATCTGAACGTGCGCACGTTCCGCACCTTCGAGTATTTCGCCATTGCGGCCGTCATCTACTACCTGCTGGCCAAGCTCATCACCCTCTCGTCGCGCCTCTTCGCCTGGCGCCTGTTCCGGTACTGAGGAGACGGCGATGTTCGAGACAAGTCTCACCTGGAACGACATCCTCTTCCTTCTTCAGGGCGCGGGAACGACGCTTTCCATCACCTTCTGGGCCGTCCTGGGCGGCACCGTCTTAGGGATGCTCTTCGGCCTCATCCGTGCCTCCGCGCCGTGGTGGCTCAACATTCCCGTCGGCTTCGTGCTGGATATCCTGCGATCGGTGCCGCTCCTGATCCAGTTCGTCCTGGCGAACTCGTTCAAGTCCATTCTCAAGCTGAATATGTCCGCGTTCACCGTGGGCTGCGTGGTGCTTGCGCTGTATACGGCGGCGTACTGCGCGGAGATCGTGCGCGGCGGCATCCTGGCCGTTCCGCCCACCACGCGCAGGGCGGCCCGCTCGCTGGGCATGACCTATACCCAGGATCTGACCAATATCGTCTTTCCGATGGCGCTGCGCGTTGCGCTGCCGAGCTGGATCGGCCTCACGCTCGGGGTCATGAAGGATACGGCGCTCGTTCTCTGGATCGGCATCGTCGAGCTGCTGCGGGCTTCCCAGATCATCGTGACCCGCATCCAGGAGCCGCTCTTCGTTCTCTCGATTGCAGGCTTGATTTACTTTCTCATGAGCTTCCCGATCGCACGGCTCGGGGCACGGCTCGAAAAGCGGTGGCGTGAAAATGATTGAGTTAAAAGACGTTCGCAAGTCTTTCGGGAGCCTCGAGGTTCTCAAGGGAGTGAGCCTCACGGTTCAGAAGGGCGAAGTGCTCTCGGTCATCGGCGGCTCGGGATCGGGCAAGTCCACCATGCTCATGTGCATCAACGGCCTCGAGCCGATCCAGGGCGGGCAGATCCTGGTCGACGGCACCGATGTCCATGCGCGCGGGACCGACCTCAACAAGCTCCGCCAGAAGATCGGCATCGTGTTCCAGCAGTGGAACGCCTTCCCGCATCTCACCGTACTCGAGAACGTGATGCTCGCGCCCCGCAAGGTCCTGGGCAGGAGCAAGCGGGAGGCGGAGGAGATCGCCGTCAGGCAGCTCACCCATGTGGGCCTGGGCGAAAAGCTGAAGGTCTATCCTTCGAAGCTCTCCGGCGGTCAGCAGCAGCGCATGGCCATTGCCCGCGCCCTCGCCATGTCGCCGGACTACATGCTCTTCGACGAGGTGACCTCCGCGCTCGATCCGCAACTCGTCGGCGAGGTGCTGGACACGCTCAAGATGCTGTCCGAAGAGGGCATGACCATGATCCTCGTGACCCACGAGATCCGCTTCGCACGCGACGTGTCCGACCGGGTGGCCTTCTTCCACAAGGGCCTGATCCACGAGATCGGCGCGCCCGAGCAGGTGATCGGGAACCCACAGAAGCCCGAGACCATCGAGTTCCTCAAATCCGTTCTCTGACGGTGCGGGGTTCGATCTCGCGCAAATCCATCGTAAGACAGCCCTGATCCGGAGAGCTCAATGCGCACGTCGAAAGTCGTTCATGTCGTCAGCTGCCACGCGGAAGGAGAGGTCGGGGACGTGATCGTCGGCGGCGTCGCGCCGCCTCCGGGCGATACGGTCTGGGAGCAGTCCCGGTTCATCGCCGAGGATGAGACCCTGCGCAACTTCGTGCTGAACGAACCCCGCGGCGGCGTTTTCCGGCACGTGAATCTTCTGGTGCCGCCAAAGAATCCGAAAGCCCAGATGGGCTGGATCATCATGGAGCCCGCCGACACCCCGCCCATGTCGGGCTCCAATTCCATCTGCGTGTCCACCGTCCTGCTCGACACCGGCATCATCCCGATGCAGGAGCCGGAAACCCGCCTCACCCTCGAAGCGCCGGGCGGTCTCGTCGAGGTCACGGCGGCCTGCCGGGCGGGCAAGGCGGAGCGGATCACGGTTCGCAACGTGCCGTCCTTCGCCGACAAGCTCGACGTGAAACTCGAGGTCGAGGGCGTGGGCACTCTCACCGTGGACACCGCCTATGGGGGCGACAGCTTCGTGATCGCGGATGCGAAGACGCTGGGTTTCGCGATCCGTCCCGATGAGGCGAAGGATCTGGCGGAGATCGGCGTGAAGATCACCCGCGCGGCCAATGAGCAGATCGGTTTCAGGCATCCCGAGCTTCCGGGCTGGGATCACATCTCCTTCTGTCAGATCGCGGCGCCGCTCGTCGACCGGGACGGCGTTCCGCACGGCGCCAACGCGGTCGTGGTGCGCCCGGGCAAGATCGACCGTTCGCCGACCGGCACGGGCTGCTCGGCCCGTATGGCGGTGCTCCATGCGCGTGGCATCCTGAAGGTCGGCGACCGCTTCGTGGGCCGCTCGATCATCGGCTCGGAGTTCATCTGCCGGATCGAGGACGAGGTGACGGTGGGAGGCAGGTCCGGCATCATTCCGACCATCTCCGGGCGCGCCTGGATCACGGGCACCCATCAGCACATGCTCGACCCCGACGATCCGTGGCCGGATGGCTACCGCTTGTCGGATACCTGGCCGCAGATCTAGAGCATTATCGGCGAAGCGGATCCGGTTCGCCGTTGAAAATGGCGGCAAACCAAAGAAGAGAGATGGTTCCGCGCAAGCGGAAACGGCTCTAGACCCGACGAGGCCGCTTTTCAAAAGCAGCGAACACGAACGGACCTGGACGAATGAGCGAAGAAGTCATCCTTTCCCTGGACGATGTCCGGCGGATCAGCATCGATGTTCTCAAGGCAGGTGGCCTTTCCGGCGACCATGCGGAGGCCATCGCGAACGTCGTCTATGCGGGCCAGCGCGACGAGTGCCATTCCCATGGCATGTACCGGCTCCTCGGCTGCGTGCGCTCGGTGAAGGAGGGCAAGGTCGATCCGAACGCGGTGCCGGAGGTGGTGGATCACGCCCCCGCCGTCGTGCGCGTCGATGCCCGTTTCGGATTCTCTCCGCTGGCCTTCGAGCGCGGCAGGCCGCTGCTCGTCGAGAAGGCCCGCAGGACGGGTCTCGCCGCCCTGGCCATCAACAACTGCTTCCATTTCTCCGCCCTCTGGCCGGAGGTGGAGGCGATCAGCGCGGACGGCCTCGTGGCGCTCGCCATGACGCCGAGCCACAGCTGGGTTGCGCCTGCCGGCGGCACGAAGCCTGTGTTCGGCACGAACCCGATCGCGTTCGCCTGGCCGCGTCCCGACGGACCGCCCTTCGTGTTCGATTTCGCTACCAGCGCCATCGCCCGGGGCGAGATCGAACTGCACCGGCGCGCGGGCAAGCCCATCCCCACCGGCTGGGCCATCGACGGCGAGGGTAACCCCACCAACGATCCGGCGGCCGCCCTGGCCGGTGCCATGCTGACCTTCGGCGGCCACAAGGGGTCGGCCCTCTCGGCCATGATCGAGCTGATGGCGGGCCCTCTGATCGGCGACATGACCAGCGCGGAATCCATGGCCTTCGACGAAGGCGTCGGCGCTGCCCCCTGCCATGGCGAGCTGATCCTCGCCTTCGATTCCGAAGTGTTCCTCGGCGCCGATGCCGCGCAGCACGTGGCCCGGGCCGAAAAGATGTTCGAGGCCATCGTCGGCCAGGGGGCGCGTCTGCCGTCCCAGCGCCGGTACGAGGCCCGCGAACGCAGCAAGGCCGCTGGCGTGCGCATTCCCAAGGCGCTCTACGACGACCTGCAGGCTCTCCTGCCGCGCTGATGAAAGGAGCCGTCATGAACGAAGCCGTTTTCTCGGGCGCCGCCTTCGTTCATGGCGAGGCCGCGGGCGAGATCATCGCCAGCGACGTGGAGCTGAGCTTCTGGGGCGGGGTCGACCCGGCGACCGGCGAAGTGATCGACCGTCATCACCCCCTGAGCGGCCGGATCCTCACGGGCAGGATCCTTGCCATTCCGGGTGGCCGCGGCTCCTGCTCGGGAAGCGGAGTGATCCTCGAGCTGCTCCTCAACGGCAAGGGCCCCGCCGCCATGGTGGTGGAGCGCGCGGACGACATTCTGACTCTCGGTGTCGTGATCGCCGAAGAGGTCTTCGGAAAGTCCATTCCGGTCGTCACGCTCGATCCCGAGGATTTCCGTCGGGTGGCGGCGGCCCGCTATGCCCGCGTGGACGGCGCCCGCGTCGCGTGCGGCGAGGGGCTCGAAGTCCTGCACGCCATCCACGATTCCCGCCA
>DASRWK010000420.1:0-7020 GCA_035776715.1 Microvirga sp. | reverse complement strand
TGGACCGTTCCATGCGAAAGGGGCGCCTGCTGCGCCCCCTTTGCTGGTCCTCCGTGCGGGCACCGGCCGGTCAGTAGGCGATGAGCGTATGCGCGGCGGCATCCCAGAAGAGGTTGCGGCCATAGTTCTCCAGAATGATCTGGTACTTGTTGTCCACCAGAACCGTCGTCTGGTAGCCCACCACCGGCGTCACCCCGCTCCAGGTGATCTGCTGCTGCCGGGCGAAAGTCACCGAACTCGCTCCGTCGAGCCGCAGCACGTCGCCCACCTCGAAGTCCGTCACCCGATCCACCACCACCGGAATGGCGGGAAAGGCCTGTCCGTCCCGGTCCGCCGCCACGTTGAACACGAACGTGTCCCGGCCTGCCCCGCCATAGAGAACGTCCAGCCCCGTGCCGCCCTGCAGCGTGTCGTTGCCGTCGCCGCCATAGAGCGTATCGGCGCCGGCCCCGCCCCACAGCACGTCGTTGCCGACCCACCCCGTCAGGAAGTCGTGGCCGTCCCCGCCGTCCAGGCTGTCATTGCCGTTGCCGCCGTCGAGATAGTCGTTCCCGGCGTTGCCGCGCAGCAGGTCGTGGCCGTCCTGGCCGTTCAGGCTGTCATTCCCCTCGCCGCCCTCCAGGCTGTCGGCGCCGGCCCCGCCCCAAAGCGTGTCGTCGCCGAGCCCGCCGAAGAGTTGGTCGTCGCCCTCGCCGCCGTCCAGGCTGTCCCGACCTGCCCCGCCCAGGAGCACGTCGTGGCCCAGGCCGCCGTGGAGCGAGTCGGCGCCGTTGCCGCCGCGCAGGACATCGCTGTAGACGCCGCCCACCACCACGTCGTTGCCGTCGCCGGCATCGATCACCGCACCGGCCGCCTTCAGGCCACCGGTGCGGCCCTCGTGGCGACCCGCCTCCATCCAGTGGCTGTAGACCCAGGCATCGCTGAGATGATGGGCCTCCTTGTAGGCCTTGATGTCCGGATTGGCCGCCAGATAGCCGGCGAGGTCGAACACGGTGCCCCAGTCCGCTCCGGCGCCCTTTGTGGTTCCGTGCCAGCCGCCGCTGCGGCCCTCGAAGCGGCCCGCATCCAGCCAGTGATGGTAGACCCACGCGTCGGAGAGGTTGTGGGCGGCCTTGTAGGCGGCCACGTCCGGGTTCTTGGCGAGATAGTCGGCCGTGTCGAAATCGGCCGCGTTGCCATTGCCGACCTGGATGAAGTCGTTGAAGGCGCTGCCGATTACGTTCTCGATGTCGAGCAGCCGGTCGCCATGGGCATCGCCCTGCAGGCCCACGCCGGTGGACAGGTTGACCCGGATGCCCTCTCCGTTGATGCCGGCCGCGCTGGTGGCGTAGCTCACCGTGTCGACGCCCGCCCCGCCGGACAGGATGTCCGCCCCGCGCCCACCGGAGAGAACGTCGTCCCCGGCGCCGCCATAGAGAAGGTCGGAGCCCGAGCCGCCGATCAGCGTGTCGTGGCCGTCCGCCCCGAACAGCCATCCCGAGCCCGCGATCCGGTCGCTCCCGGAGGTGCCGACGAATATGTCCAGTGCGTATCGGGTTGCCCCATCGACGGCATTGCCGCCGACTCCGCCCTCATGGACATGATCAGGATCGAAGTGCTCGTCGTAAGTTTCAGAGCCCCAAAGAGAATCGGGTTTCAATCCTCGAGGACAGTCAAGGGCTTCGCCGTACAGGACCTGGTGGAACTCATATATGAACCGGTCATACTCCAGGCTCAGCCTGCCTAATATTCCGGGCTCCGGCACATTGACGAGATTGTTCGGGGAACGGATATGGATATCAACGTAAACCAGATTGCCATTCTCATCGAGAAAGCTGTCGCTGTTGACCGGCCTGTCGGAGCAGTAATCCTCGATTCCAAGGTTGTCAGACGCTCCCGTCGACTCGTCGTAGGACGAACCCGTTCCGGAACCGCCCGTCGGATTGCCGGTGATGGGGCTGCCAGTCACCGCAGTCCCGCCGTACCCATCATTCGGCAGAGCACCGCCCATCAGTCGCTCAAGCTCCGCGAGCAGGATCTGTGTGGCAGTCGCCATGATCAATCTCCATTAAACTCCAGATTCACCAGGAAGCTAGACTAAATTGAAACGTAATCAAGTGACATTTAACACATAGACGGAGCACTCCAGTCAGTTACTAGTAGTTGCACATCTCTCATCTATACAATAGATTGCAACCCTCAGTATGTATTTCAACAATATTTCAGAATCCGTTATTATAAATTACGCTGATTCCAAATAAATATTTAGGACGCAATTGTCCTGCGGCGCAGATCTTGACTTAATACGACGGACATACGCAGCCGTCCGGCTCATGTCCTGGTCTCTTTACTGGTATTCACCCGAGTTTCCAAACAAGCCT
Source organism: Microvirga sp. (assembly GCA_035776715.1). Taxonomy (GTDB): domain Bacteria; phylum Pseudomonadota; class Alphaproteobacteria; order Rhizobiales; family Beijerinckiaceae; genus Microvirga. The sequence continues at coordinate 4,660 of DASRWK010000420.1, read as the reverse complement.
TCCCAGCCATGCGTGGGTTGGACAAGGACCATGCCCGATCCAGGATCCGACAGCCCGACGCCTCGGCGGCAGCGTGTCCGGCGTTTCGACTCGACGGCTTCCTGTCCGGCCGCGGGTGAGAATCGGCCCTGCCGGCGATTCCCTGCCCCGATTGCCGGTTTTCCTCAGGGGAGCTCCGTCTTCCGTGGAAAATCCCGGCATTTCCTGTGATGGGGCAGGCAGGTAAATGCCTCGCTTCGGGTGCTCGCCCGAGCGTCTCGCCGGCGTCCTCCAGGGGGCACCGAACTCGCCCACCGAAAAGCCCTCCACCGGAGTCCTCGGGATTCCTGAAGGAGTCTCTGTGGCTTAGCTAGTTTTCCACATTCTTAACATTTGCCCACTATATATAGATGGAACAAGAACGTGCGGCACAAGTTCTTGACGTGAGGCTCGCAACACGACTAGCTTGCCAGAGATCCGATCCGAGACCGGCGGCCAGCCCGAGAGGGCGGCCGCAATCTCCCGAAGGTAAGCGTTCAGAGCCCGCGGCAACGTATTTTGCCGCGCGCCCTGTGGCGTCTGAAGGAGGTCGAAACTCGGGCGTGGTGCGTGTGGCGATCCTAGAAAAGCGGATCGTTGGGGCGTCGAATAAATTTTGGGCTGAAGAGCCACAGGGGCAACTTGTGGCCACGGGGACGCTTGTCCCCAGATTTGAGGATTTGAAAGATGCGGATCGAGCGGCGTTATACCGAAGCTGGGCAATCGCCTTATTCCTCCCTCGCCTTCCGGCTTGCCACGAGCGAGATCCGCAATCCGGACGGCTCCATCGTCTTCAAGCTCGAGAACATAGAGGTGCCGGAGACCTGGAGCCAGGTGGCGTCCGACGTCCTTGCCCAGAAGTATTTCCGCAAGGCCGGCGTTCCGGCCCGCCTGAAAAAGGTGGAAGAGAACGATGTCCCCTCCTGGCTCTGGCGCTCCGTGCCGGACGAGGCCGAGCTCGCCCAGCTCCCCGAGGAGCAGCGCTACGGCTCAGAGATCTCCTCCAAGCAGGTGTTCGACCGCCTCGCGGGCTGCTGGACCTATTGGGGATGGAAGGGCGGCTATTTCTCGTCGGAGGAGGATGCGCAGGCCTTCTATGACGAGCTGCGCTACATGCTCGCCAACCAGATGGTTGCGCCCAATTCTCCGCAATGGTTCAACACCGGCCTGCACTGGGCCTACGGCATCGACGGCCCCGGCCAGGGCCACTATTACGTGGACTACAAGACCGGCAAGCTGACCAAGTCCAAGTCGGCCTACGAGCATCCGCAGCCGCATGCCTGCTTCATCCAGAGCGTCGAGGACGATCTGGTGAACGAAGGCGGCATCATGGATCTGTGGGTCCGCGAGGCGCGCCTTTTCAAGTACGGCTCGGGCACCGGCTCGAACTTCTCGAAGCTGCGCGGCGAGGGCGAGAAGCTCTCCGGCGGCGGCCGTTCCTCGGGTCTCATGTCCTTCCTGAAGATCGGCGACCGCGCGGCCGGCGCGATCAAGTCGGGCGGCACCACCCGCCGGGCGGCGAAGATGGTGGTCGTCGACGTCGATCACCCGGACATCGAGAGCTACATCGATTGGAAGGTGAAGGAGGAGCAGAAGGTCGCAGCCCTCGTTGCCGGCTCCAAGCTCGCCTCCAAGCACCTCAAGGCCATCATGAAGGCCTGCGTGAACTGCGAGGCCGAGGGCGACGCCTGCTTCGATCCGGAGAAGAACCCGGCTCTGAAGAAGGAGATCAAGATGGCGCGCCGGGTGCAAATCCCGGACAACTACATCAAGCGCGTCATCCAGTTCGCCCGCCAGGGCTACACGGATATCGACTTCCCCGTCTACGACACCGACTGGGACTCGGAAGCCTATCTCACGGTATCGGGCCAGAACTCGAACAACTCCGTCTCGGTCACGGACGACTTCCTGCGCGCCGTCGAGAACGACGGCGACTGGAAGCTCACCGCCCGCAAGGACGGCAAGGTGGTGAAGACCCTGAAGGCCCGCGACCTGTGGGAGCAGATCGGCCACGCCGCCTGGGCTTCGGCCGATCCGGGCCTGCATTTCAACACCACCATGAACGACTGGCACACCAGCCCCGCCGGTGGCCGCATCCGGGCGTCGAACCCCTGCTCGGAATACATGTTCCTGGATGACACGGCCTGCAATCTCGCGTCCGCGAACCTGCTGCAGTTCTTCGACCGCGCCTCGCAGAAGTTCGACGCGGAATCCTTCGAGCATGCCTGCCGACTGTGGACCGTCGTGCTCGAAGTCTCGGTGCTGATGGCGCAGTTCCCGTCCAAGGAAATCGCCCAGCTCTCCTATGAGTACCGCACCCTGGGCCTGGGCTACGCCAATATCGGCGGTCTGCTCATGACCATGGGCCTGCCCTACGATTCCGATGCGGGCCGCTCGCTCTGCGGCGCGATTACCGCGATCATGACCGGCGTGTCCTATGCCACCTCCGCCGAGATGGCGGGCGAGCTCGGCGCGTTCCCGAACTACAAGGCCAACGCGAAGCACATGCTGCGCGTGATCCGCAACCATCGCCGGGCGGCGCACGGCCTGAGCGAAGGCTACGAAGGCCTCTCCGTGAACCCGGTGCCGCTCGATCACGCCTCCTGCCCCGACGCGGAGCTGATCGCCCATGCGAAGTCCGCCTGGGACAAGGCGCTCGAACTCGGCGAGAAGAACGGCTACCGCAACGCGCAGGCCACCGTGATCGCGCCCACCGGCACGATCGGCCTCGTGATGGATTGCGACACCACCGGCATCGAGCCCGACTTCGCGCTCGTGAAGTTCAAGAAGCTCGCCGGCGGCGGCTACTTCAAGATCATCAATCGGGCGGTGCCCGACGCCCTTCGTGCCTTGGGGTACCGCGAGTCGGAGATCGCCGAGATCGAGGCCTATGCGGTCGGCCACGGCTCCATGCGTCAGGCCCCCGGCATCAACCCCGGCAGCCTGCGCGTCAGGGGCTTCACGGACGAGAAGATCGAGGCGGTGGAGAAGGGCCTGAAATCGGCCTTCGACATCAAGTTCGTGTTCAACCGCTGGACCCTCGGCGAGGATTTCCTGACCGGCACGCTCAAGGTCCCGGCCGAGAAGCTCAACGACCCGTCCTTCGACCTGCTCCAGTTCCTCGGCTTCTCGAAAGCCGAGATCGAGGCCGCGAACATCCATATCTGCGGCGCGATGACCCTGGAGGGAGCCCCTCACCTCAAGACCGAGCACTACCCGGTGTTCGATTGCGCCAATCCCTGCGGCAAGATCGGCAAGCGCTATCTCTCGGTGGAGAGCCACATCCGCATGATGGCGGCCGCGCAGCCCTTCATCTCGGGCGCAATCTCCAAGACCATCAACATGCCCAACGACGCCACCGTCGAGGATTGCAAGAACGCCTACATGCTCTCCTGGAAGCTGGCCCTGAAGGCGAACGCCCTCTACCGCGACGGCTCCAAACTCTCGCAGCCGCTGAACTCCGCCCTCATCGCCGACGAGGAGGAGGACGCGGAGGATGCGGTGGAAGCCGTGACCGCCATGCCCGCCGCCGCCAAGGCCGCGCACGTGTCGGAGAAGATCGTCGAGAAGGTGGTCGAGCGCGTGGTGGCTCTGCGCGAACGCGAGAAGATGCCCGACCGCCGCAAGGGCTACACCCAGAAGGCCGTCGTCGGAGGCCATAAAGTGTATCTGCGTACCGGCGAGTACGACGACGGCCGTCTGGGCGAGATCTTCATCGACATGCACAAGGAAGGCGCAGCCTTCCGGGCGATGATGAACAACTTCGCCATCGCGATCTCGCTGGGCCTGCAATACGGCGTGCCGCTGGAGGAATACGTGGAGGCCTTCACCTTCACGCGCTTCGAGCCGGCCGGCTTCGTGCAGGGCAACGAGCGCATCAAGAGCGCGACCTCGATCCTTGACTACGTGTTCCGCGAGCTCGCGGTCTCGTATCTCGCCCGCAACGATCTCGCCCATGTGGACCCGTCGGAGGCAGGCCCCACCACCATCGGCTCGGGCGAAGCCCAGTCGAAGGCGCCGGAACCCGCCCCCGCCACGGCCGTCGTCTCCCGCGGCTTCACCCGCGGCTCGGTGGACCGCCTCATGCTGATCCCCGGCGGCGGCGCAGGCGGCGTGACCCAGCGCACGGGCAGCGTGACGGTCGGCGCGACCGCTCTCAAGAGCGAGCTGTCCCAGCCCGCCCCGCAGGCGGAGGAAAGGGTCGGCGAAGCCGAGATGGCGAAGCTCGCCTTCGCCCCCGCCGCCGCGCCCTCCCTCGCCGACAAGCGCGCCGAGGCCAAGATGAAGGGCTACGTGGGCGAAGCCTGCCCCGAATGCGCGAACTTCACGCTGGTGCGGAACGGGACGTGCCTGAAGTGCGATACCTGCGGATCGACGACCGGGTGCTCTTAGTCACTCCGAGTGCGTTTGTCGCCCATCCCAAATGGGCGACATTCATCCTGATTGGACGTCGCGGCACACCCCATAAAGGTGTCGCGACGGTCCGATGGGAGCCCGCATCCTAGGGTTGCACCTCCGGGCGGTCGAATGCCGCCCGGAGGGACTGTTGGGAACAAACCAGGATCAAACGAATCCTTACGCCTCATGACCGCACTGTCCGCGATCCAGATTCCGAAGCCGAGCTGCGGATTGTCAGATAGTT